>JBILNH010000146.1:0-6056 GCA_044375095.1 Crocinitomicaceae bacterium | reverse complement strand
GGAAGTTCAGTCAATGAACGTATTCTTCCGCGATCTTCATCAGGGAATTGATGAGCGGGATCAAAATGTATTCCATGCATTCCTACGCGATGAGCTCCTGCCACGTCAATCTCATAATCATCACCAATCATTACCGATTGGTGGGGATGTGCATTCGCAGATTTTAACGCATACTGAAAAATACGCTCGTCAGGTTTGTTAACACCCACATCCTCCGAACATAAAATGACATCAAAAAAATGGTGAAGTTGGCTGTTTTCAAGTTTGACAAACTGCACTTCTTTGAATCCATTGGTAATTATATGCATAGTGTACCCATCATTTTGAAGTTCACGAAGTGTTTCAATTGCTCCAGGAAATAATGATGTTTGACGCGGTGAAACCTCTACATAACCATCACTCATCTGCTGTATGGTCAAAGGGTCATGAACATTAAAGTTATTAAGCGTTTTTTCAAAACGTAAATTACGCAGCACTTCTTTGGTCAGTTTTCCCAAACCGTATTCCTTCCAAAGCAATGAATTCGTTTGTTTGTAATCTTCATGAAATTGATCAAACGAAGTAATTTGTTCGTGTAAACTTAACTCATCGAATAGCTGCCTTAATGCGAGTTCAGAGTTTTTATCGAAATCCCACAATGTCCGATCTAAGTCAAAAAAAAGATGTTTCATCAGAAAAAGACATGAAGGTAAGCAAGGGCGCTTGTAATAAATGCATTAATGGCCATGCCTAGAATGATCAACGGAAAGGTCTTTTTTAGTTTGCCATAGAACTTAGCGACTATAATACTTCCAACTGGAACAGACAAAAAGAAAGGTCCCCAAAAACATAAGCCATAGATACCCAATTTATGTTTAAGCTTGATGATTAACCGATTCGTTCTAGAGAATTTCTTTTTCTTTTTTAATTCAATTCCTTGCTCACTTGCAATGCGCTCTTTTTCAGCTCTTTTTCGATGAGCATAAGAGATGAAAAATTCGCTTGCAAAATAAAAGAGTGCTGAACCGAATGTTCCTCCAGCGACAGAGGCAATGTATGTTTCCCAGAATGGTAAGCCAAGTCCACTGCCTGTGAATGGTGCAAACATGAATTTAAATGTTGAAAGAAAAAATACCGTACCAATAAATCCCCACTCCATTACCTCAGATTAACATTTTTCACCATAAGCTAAATCTCCTGCATCTCCTAACCCTGGTACAATGTAGGATTGAGCCGTCAGTTCCTTGTCGATTGCTCCAACCCAAAACTCTGTTGTTTCAGGAAGATGACGCTTGACAAATTCAAGCGCGTCCGGAGTTGCAATGGCAGATGCTATGATTATTTTAGATGGTGTGCCTTGTCGAAGTAACGCCTTGTAAACCATGACCATTGAATTTCCTGTAGCGAGCATAGGATCACTTATGATAACGATGCGTTTGTCTAATTTTGGTGACGCCAAGTACTCCACATGTATTTCAAAATCTTCATGAGAGGTGTGTTTTCGATAGGCAGAAACAAATGCACTTTCCGCTCGATCGAAATAATTGAGCATCCCATTGTGCATGGCTAAACCTGCGCGCAGTATTGTCGCTAATACAGGTTGTTCAATTAACTCATCCACTTCCGCAATACCAAGTGGTGTAGTTACTTCTCTTTTCGTGTAATTAAGTGTTTTGGAAATTTCGTAGGCCATTATTTCGGACATACGCTCCATATTTTTTCTGAATCGAATGGGATCTTTTTGAATCTCGAGATCCCGTATTTCACTCAAAAATCTCGAAAACAATGAAGGTTGATTGGATAAATTATGCACCATAACTAAGGCTTTTCGATAAAGTTAGTTGTTTTCTTAAACATTACCGATGTGCTGTATGTAATTACTTTAATTAATGAGTTGAATTGCACCTTTTCACCTGTAATTTTAGGTAAATTTGCACGGAATGTCCGAAAAAGCATCGATAAATTTTAGCGTCTTTAGACGCTTGTTGAAACACGTTACTCCTTACAACAAGTTGTTCGCTGGTGCTGTTGTTTGTACGCTTTTGTTGGCCATTATCGGACCTTCAAGGCCCGTGATTATTGGTCAAATGGTTGACCGTTTCATCGTAAAAGATCAAAACAAGGAAGCCCTGCTTTTATGGACAGTTGGTGTTATCGTACTTTTAGTCTTGGAAGGACTTATTCAATTTATAAATTCATATTTGTCCAATTTGTTAGCTCAGTCTGTCATAAGAGACATTAGAAAACAAATTTTTGGACATTTGTTATCATTCAGGACGAGGTATTTTGACAAAACGCCCTTGGGTGCCTTGGTTACTCGAGTAGTTTCGGATCTTGAGGCAATTACAGAGGTTTTTTCATCCGGTTTAATGGATATTGCGGGAGATTTACTCGCGTTGATCACTATTCTTGTATTGATGTTTTCAATGAATTGGGAACTATCGCTCATGACCATTATTCCAATTCCACTGCTCATTTTTGCGACGCGCATTTTTGCTAGAGCCATGCGGAATTCTTTTCAGCAAGAGCGATTACAAGTTACACGCTTGAACACATTTGTACAAGAGCGATTAACCGGGATGTCAATTGTTCAGCTATTTAATCGACAGGAAAAGGAATTTGAACATTTTTCGGAAATCAACAAAGCGCATCGGCAAGCTCATGTGAACGCCGTTTGGGCGAACTCTATATTTTTTCCTGTTGTTGAATTATTGAGTTCAATGTCTATTGCTTTTCTGCTCG
This sequence comes from Crocinitomicaceae bacterium, assembly GCA_044375095.1. Taxonomy (GTDB): domain Bacteria; phylum Bacteroidota; class Bacteroidia; order Flavobacteriales_D; family Crocinitomicaceae; genus M0103. The sequence continues at coordinate 3,335 of JBILNH010000146.1, read as the reverse complement.
TTTATGGGGCACTTACTGCTTCTGGAAAAACCAATGGAGATGTGAAATTAATGTACGGTGAAGTGATTTCTTTTGTCCTGTTTGTGCAAATGTTGTTTAGACCTATTAGACAACTCGCAGATAAGTTTAATATCCTTCAAAGAGGAACTGTTCGGGCAGAACGAGTATTCGAAATAATCGATCTAGATGAACATGTTCAAGATACTGGGGATAATACCGAGGTGAATTTCAACCAAGCTATTCTATTCAAACACATTTGGTTTGCTTATTTGAACGAAGAATGGGTACTTAAGGATGTGTCGATAGATATTCCGGCAGGAAAAACAGTCGCTTTTGTTGGAGCAACTGGTGCAGGGAAATCTACAATTGTGAATCTTTTAGGAAGATTTTACGAATTTCAAAAGGGGGAACTTCTCATTGACGATGTACCAATACAGTCGATTCAACTGGATTACCTGCGTAAGAATATTGCGGTCGTTCTTCAAGATGTATTTTTATTTTCGGATACCATACACAATAATATTACGCTCGGTGATCCGCTTATTTCGCGCGATCAAGTAATCTTGGCTGCAAAGGCTGTAGGAGCGCACGAATTTATTATGAGATTACCGGATAATTACGATTATCAAGTCGGAGAAAGGGGAGGCGTTTTATCTGTAGGACAGCGACAGCTTCTTTCTTTTATTAGGGCCTGTGTGTACAATCCTTCTATTCTCATTTTGGATGAAGCAACCTCAAGTATTGATAATGAATCTGAACAGCTTATTCAACAAGCAACTGAAAAATTAACTAAAGGCAGAACATCTATCGTTATCGCACATAGATTATCAACTATTCAGCGCGCAGATTTGATTGTTGTTTTGGACAAAGGTCAAGTTGTCGAAAAAGGTAGTCACGCCGAACTTTTGATAAGAAATGGTTTTTACAAGCGACTGTACGATATGCAGTTCAATGAACAATAATACGCGGTATGATCAGATTACGTATTGGTGGTGTCCCTGAACATTTTAATTTGCCTTGGAGGCAAGCAATTGAAGATGGTTCTTTTAAAAAAGTAGGTATAGACTTACATTGGAGTGACATGACTGGTGGAACAGGGCAAATGGTTCGTGGACTAGAAACCGGTTCTCTTGATGTTGCGGTGTTATTGACTGAGGGACTTACGTTGGCGGTTTTGAAAGGCTTAAAAGCAAAAATTCTCCAGGTTTATGTAACGTCTCCTTTATGTTGGGGCATTCACACTCCATTTGATTCCAAAACCACTTCTGTAAATGATACGAGTTCACCGACTTTTGCTATTTCCAGGGAAGGCTCAGGTTCGCATTTAATGGCTTATGTCTTAGCAGACAAAGTTAATTGGCAAAACGAGGACCTTAATTTTAATGTGGCTGGTGATATTTACGGTGGACTTTGGGCCTTGCAGAATAAGAAGGCGGATTTTTTTCTTTGGGAAAAATACACAACGGCTCCATTTGTTCAGCAGGAAAAATGCCGGCGAATAGATGAGATATATACGCCTTGGCCTTGTTTCGTTATTGCCGTTCGCAATGAAGTGTATTATTCCAATCCTGATCAACTTAACCTTCTTCAAGAAGTAATAATGCAGTCAGCAAAAGAACTCAAGAATGACCCAATTGCCGCAGAAAAAATTGCATGGAGATACAATTTAGAAATAAATGATGCAACAAAATGGCTTCAGGAGACCAGTTGGGCTTTATCGAAAGAAGAAAAGTTAACTGAAATTGAGCATGTGGTAAGTTACTTGAATAAAATAAATTTGATTACTTCCGAAGAAACTTCCGATTGGGAAAATAAATTAATTGTTAGATAAAACGAACTATGAAAAAAAGAACTGGAGTATTACTTATTCAGCTGGGAACACCCGATAGTCCAAAAGTAGGAGACGTCAGAAGGTATTTAAGTGAATTTTTAAATGATCCACGTGTCATTGACATACCTTGGTTAGCTCGCAAACTTCTTGTTAACGGAATTATTGTTCCTTTTCGCGCACCCAAATCGGCTAAAGTGTATAAAGAACTTTGGGAAATAGGCAACGGTGTTTCACCTTTATTAGCTCATACGGAACACGTTAAAAAATTGGTTCAAGAACGGTTCGATACAAGTGAGATTACGGTTGAAATGGCGATGCGCTATCAAAATCCATCATTGGATAGTGTCTTGGAAAAAATGCGTCTTGCAAATTATGACCAGTTGATTATCATTCCGTTGTTTCCGCAATTCGCTAGTGCATCCTCCGGTTCGGCTATTGAAAAAGCCATGAACATTATTCGAAAATGGTGGGTCATTCCTGAAGTGAAAATCGTAAGTCAGTTCTGGGAACATGAAAACTACATCGATTGCGTGGTCGAACGTGCGAAGCAATTCCAGTTCAGTGATTATGACCATATTTTATTCTCTTACCACGGATTACCAGAACGCCAAGTTGATAAAGTGTACGAAGGATCAGATTTGTGCGGAGATCAACCGTGCGAAGTGGAAGTAAACCAAAAGAATAAGTTTTGTTACAAAGCGACTTGTTATGGCACAACGCGGTTGATCGCTGAAAAGTTGGGCTTAAACGAAGAACAATATACGGTTTGTTTCCAATCCCGTTTGGATAAAAAATGGCTGACTCCTTTTTCAGATAAAGTAGTAGAAGAATGGGGTAAAAAAGGGGCTAAAAAACTATTGGTGTTCAGTCCGGCATTCGTTGCAGATTGCTTGGAAACGATCATCGAAATTGGAGATGAATACCAAGAAATATTTGAGGAACACGGTGGTGAAAAAGTACAACTCGTTCCAAGTTGCAACGACCACCCGTTATTTATTGACTGTTTAGTCGATTTAATCAATCAACGGCGATAACAATATAATTTAGAATAAGATTTCGGATTACCCTCGGGGTTTTGTAATTTTACCACGGTTTAAATAATTAGAAAAAGAACATGAGCAATACAACAGAAAAATTGGCTTATAAAGTAAAAGATATTGCCCTCGCTGAATGGGGAAGAAAAGAAATAAAATTAGCAGAAGCTGAGATGCCTGGTTTAATGGCATTGCGTGATGAATACGCCGGAAAGAAACCACTTGCAGGAGCGCGCATTGCCGGTTGTTTGCACATGACTATTCAAACGGCTGTACTTATTGAAACATTGGTTGACTTAGGAGCAGAAGTGACGTGGTCATCATGTAACATTTTTTCAACTCAGGATCATGCTGCTGCTGCAATTGCTGCTGCCGGAATCCCTGTGTATGCGTGGAAAGGTATGAACGAAGAGGAGTTTGACTGGTGTATCGAACAAACGCTTTTTGCATTCAGTGATGGTCAGCCTTTA
>JBILNH010000021.1:0-21574 GCA_044375095.1 Crocinitomicaceae bacterium | reverse complement strand
TACCCCATTGAAGCACATGGCTTTAAAGAAAGCAGTTCATGGACCGACGAATACACTCGAATTTATAATCTATTTAATGAGGTTCTCCTAAAACCAACGAGAAGATGATTTTAAAAGAATTGCATACTAAAGATGAAATGATGGCTCAATTGCACGTTTTGCAAGAGTTATACCCCACCTTAACGCATGAAGACTATTCAAAAGAACTGGATGCGATGTTGCCAAATAACCGGTATTTTCAAGTGGCTGTGTTTGAGGAGGACACTTGTGTAGGTTTAACCGGTGTATGGATCGGGACAAAATTATGGAGCGGAAAATACGCAGAAATAGACAACCTTGTGGTTTGTTCAGCACACCGATCCAAAGGAGCTGGGAAACTCCTCATTGATTATGTAAAAGCGATTGCACAAAAAGAAGGCTGTTCAATGGTCGCTCTCGACTCATACACCACCAACTTTAACGCACATAAGTTGTTCTACAACGAAGGTTTTGGACCAAAAGGCTTTCATTTTATCCATGTCATGAACAACGAATTACTGCGATAACTCACCTCTTATATATTGATTACTTTTAACGAAATATTATTGCCATGAACTACGTCTACAGTTGTCTATTTTTCTTCGTTTCAATTGCATCCTTTGCTCAAAAGGAAAATCACCCGTATTGCTCAAAACGCGACGCTTTTTCGAATAAACAGTTAAAGAGTAACACCTTAAATGTGAATCAAATAGCCGAAACTGAAAAATACGACGTGCATTTTTACAGCCTTGATTTAGCCATGAGTAACTTGGTTACCACATTGAGTGGCACGGTAGAAATTCATGCATCTGCTAATCAATTATTGGATAGCGCATTATTTGAGTTATTTGGGACGTTGACTATTTCTCAAATTTCGGTAAACGCTAATCCAGTGACCTATTCAAGAATTGGCTCGGCAATTAAAGTTCCTGTTAACGCTTCGACTGGTCAACCATTCGTAATAGGTGTAACATACAACGGAACTCCTCCAACAGCTGCAACAAATCCATTAGGAGGATCTGGTATGTCCAATGCTACCTCTCCTACTTGGGGGAATAAAGTTACGTGGTCACTTTCTGAACCTTTTTCAGCATATGAATGGTGGCCGTGTAAGCAATCCTTAACGGATAAGGCGGATAGTTGTGCTGTAAAAATCACTGTTCCATCTAACTGCAAAGCCGGATCAAATGGAGTGTTGGAAAATGTGGTGGATTTAGGAAACGGAAGTACACGGTACGAATGGAAACACCGTCATCCCATTGATTTTTATTTGATATCAGTGGCAGTTTCTAAATATGTTGACTACACCATTTATGCCAATCCGATTGGAGCTCCTGCACCTATTCCAATTCAAAATTACATCTACGACAATCCGCAATGTTTACCAAATTTCCAAGCGGATATCGATGAAACCGTTGACTTTATGGAATTGTATTGGTCTAAATTCGGGCCATACCCGTTCGCAGATGAAAAATACGGGCATTGCATGGCTCCTTTTTCAGGAGGAATGGAACACCAAACCATGACAACCCAAGGATTTTTTAATCCAACGTTAACTGCACACGAGTTGGCTCATCAATGGTGGGGAAATAATGTGACATGCGGTTCATGGGCCGATATTTGGGTCAACGAAGGATTTGCATCTTATTCAGAATACATTATGCTGGAAGAACTTTATCCAGGTGATGAAGTACAGTTTATGCAAGATGTGCACACTAATGTGATGAGTCAACCCGCGGGAAGTATATATGTTTTAGATAGTTTGAATGAGGGAAGTATCTTCAGCGGACGACTTTCTTACGATAAAGGTGGCGCGATCATTCACTCTATGAGGTATGTGGTTAATAATGACGTATTATTCTTTGATGCGCTGCGGTCTTTCCAACAAGCATATGCCGATAGTACAGCTCTAGGAAGTGATGTCCGCGATTGGTTGACAACCGAAACGGGTGCTGATTTTACTGATTTCTTTGATCAATGGTATTATGGTCAAGGTTACCCAACTTATTCAGCGAGATGGAATTACAACGGAAATGACTTAATGCTTGAGATCAACCATACGAGTTCTGCTTCAAACAGCACGCCTACATTTACAAATCCAATTGACGTGCGTTTTTCGCGACTTGGACAGGTGGATACAATCATTCGTTTTGCCATTTCTTCGAACAGTAACCAGTTTTATGTACCAAATGTAGGGCAAGTTACCAACCTTGTTTCAATCGATCCGAACAATTGGATTATAAATAAAATGGGAACAAAGCAATTTGATGCATCATTACAAGTCAATGGCCTTGTCGATTTTAGCGAGCAACACGTGATTATGTATCCTAATCCGGCAGATACGAAAGTCAACTTTAAATTCCCAAATGAATCAACTTATGAGGCATGCGTGATTTCAGCGAATGGGGAAAAAGTATTCACTCACCAAGTGAGTAATGGACAACCGTTAGATGTAAGCAAATTAGCTGCAGGAGTTTACACGATTGAGTTAAGCCAAAAAGGCATTAAGCAGTTTCGTGAATCGATCAGTATTCGGTAATCTCTGATTCGGTTTTTACGACCGTGTACTTACTTTTTGCTTGACTTCTCGAGCACGCATTAAAATGCCACCATTCCGTTTCCAATTGACGAAATTGTTGCGATTGCATGGCACGGCGCAGAATCGTTCGGTTCTTCACTTGTTCGTTGGATAATTGACCGCTAGCTATGAACTTTGCTTCATACTTCGGATAGGCAATTTCGCGCATGTCATCGTAACCCGCTCCCATATCCAAGGGCTTTCCATTCCCGTCACAAATCGTTAAATCAATAGCTGCTCCATAATTGTGCAACGAATGATTGGCAGGATTTGAAACAAAACGCACTCTTCTAGCTACAGGAATAGAATCCAATGCATTCCACATGCGCTGCTGCACTTCTAGCGGGCGAACAGCATCATAGACAAGTAAAAACATTCCTGGATAATTTGAAGTGAGCCATTTTTGGCAGTTTCCTAATCTGATCGCTACATCCTTTTGTAAGTAGGCTTTTCGAATTTTGGAGTAAAGCACTTGTTGCATGAAATTATCCGCTGTTGCGTATTTCAATTCAACTCGAATAGCCGGATTAATCGTTTGTATGTCAATAAGCGAAATAGAATCTCGATCTATTCCGACTAGTTGTTCCGTTTTACTGTCATTCAGTTGCTTTTTATTTTCTAACGAACCTAGCAAATCAAATGCATGCTGATCGTCCGTGCAAACCTGTTCCTCTTTCGAAGGTGAACATGCCAAAAACAACACACAAAGGAATGCAAGAAAAATGATGTTTTTCATTAGTGACAAAGTTCGAAAAAGAATTCATTTGGGCAAGTCTATTCAACAATTGGCTTAACTTTGTCCTGTAAAATTGAGAATATGCCAAGATTATCGAAAAAGGCTATTGATATGCCTGCATCACCGATTCGGAAATTAGTTCCTTACGCTGAAAAAGCTAAAAAAGAAGGAAAGATTGTCTATCATTTAAACATCGGTCAACCGGATATTGAGACGCCGGAAGTAGCATTAAATGCGATAAAAAACCTTGACCGAAAAGTGATTGAATACAGTCACTCGGCAGGATTTGAAAGTTACCGAAATGGATTGGCTGCTTATTACCAAAAAACGGGTATTAATGTCAATCCTGAAGATATATTAATCACCACCGGTGGATCTGAAGCCTTGATTTTCGGTTTTATGTCGACGTGTGACCCGGGAGATGAAGTGATCATTCCAGAACCGTTTTATGCGAATTACAATGGATTTGCAGTTATGGCGGGTGTAGATGTTGTTCCGGTAACTGCTTCAATTGACAATGGATTCGCCTTGCCTCCGGTTGAGGAAATCGAGAAGAAAATTACACCTAAAACGAAAGCCATTGTTATATGTAATCCCGGGAATCCAACAGGTTACCTTTATTCAAAATCTGAGTTAGAACAACTTCGCGACATCGTCAAAAAACATGACCTTATTTTGTTTGCTGATGAAGTTTATCGCGAGTTTTGTTACGACGGAGCCATTCCATTTTCAGTAATGAATCTGGAAGGAATTGAGAACAATGTCATTATGATTGATTCTGTTTCTAAGCGCTACTCGATGTGCGGTGCCCGAATTGGAGCAATGATTTCAAAAAACAAAGAAATCATGAATGCGGCATTAAAGTTTGGTCAAGCGCGACTTTCACCTCCGACAGTGGATCAAATTGCAGCAGAGGCGGCATTGAACACACCGCAATCCTATTTTGATGATGTGGTTTCTGAATATGTGAAACGTCGCGACATAATGGTTGATGGATTGAATGCCATTCCGGGAGTGTTTTGTCCGAAACCAAGTGGCGCATTTTACTGTGTAGCTAAATTCCCAGTTGATGATGCCGAAAAATTCTGTCAGTGGTTACTTGAAGATTTTAGTTTTGAAGGTCAGACGGTCATGATGGCACCAGCAAATGGCTTTTATTCCACAAAAGGCGCAGGACAGCAAGAAGCACGAATTGCTTATGTGCTAAACCAAGATGCATTAAGAAATGCGGTTAAGTGCCTTGAAGAAGCATTGAAAGTTTATCCTGGAAGGATTTAACCAATTTTAATAGATACTAAAAAAGCGAGGTAATTTCTTACCTCGCTTTTTTTATGTTGTTCTGGTTAATTACAAATTAACGCACGTATACTTTTTTGTTCACTGTTTCATCAGCAGCTTGTACAGTAATCATGTACACTCCGGTCTCTAATCCAGCGTAAGAAAGCACATTATGCACATCTTCGATAGATTGTGAAGCCACTACTTGACCTGTCAGACTCACTAAAGACAATTGAGCTCCAATTAGATCTGGTGTAACATTAATCATCGCTTCATCCAAAAGTGAACGAACCGTGACTTTATCCTCCATAGTTATGCCATCAAGACTAACCATTTGTCCGGCGTTAATAGGAGCATTTGGTGTCGCATTAAATGCATAATCCTTGATTGTAATCACGTCTGCACCAGCTGAAACATCCAAACGTACCCAACCGAAATGAGTATTTACTCCAGCAGTGAATTTCACTCCTAGGAACTTATCTGTTACTCCTAACCACTCACCTAACTGGTAAGGATAAGTCTGACCCAACAAAGGAATTGTAATAGTGATATCACCAGCTAATATGCCACCACTAGAGAACATTGCTGCTCCACTAACCAAAGCCCCGTTGTTTAGCGGTGCAATGTTACTTGACATCGTACTCGTTGCACTTCCAGTTGGTGTCACTTGGACACCTCCTCCTCCTGCGCTAACTCCTGCGTATGTACCTTGGTACGTAAACTGAATACCAGAATATGAAGTTGAACCTGAAATTTGTGCAACCCCAAATCCAACATCTGGAATCGCATCATTGTTAAAATCTAATGCATAGTTTGGATTCGCGATGTTAACAACAACATCAGGATTAATATCTTGATAAACAATTTGTGCATTCACATTAGATCCTGCAATAACAGCACCCGCGACAGCCGTAAACTGAGCTAATTTCGATTCGTCAAGCGTAATTTTTTTCTTCATAATGATAACTTTTTTGAAGTGTAGCGTGGTAAAAATACATCAATTCATCAATAATCTAGCTATCTGTCTCAATTTTAACAGTTTTATCCTGCTCAAAAAACAATTTCAGCTCCTCCTTTTGTGAATTATTCAGTCCGTTGTGAGCATCCCCACTGAAGAAGATTTCCATTGCTGGCTGTACCTCAATCCACGACGACAGTTTTAGTTTATTTTTCCGAACGAGTTGAGATAACTTTACCGAAAATGATTCTTTCCTTATGCCGCCTTTTGCTGCAGACTGGTAATCCAACAATACGGCATCATCAGCTTCCACCACAATGCACTTGTAGTTCACATTATGCGGCAAATACGCTAAAAATTGTGGTGGGACATAAAGAATAGTATCCGGTTCTTGAGATAACCAATCCGACGATTGATGTAACTTGAGTACCCTTGGATCCAGAAATCGCTTGATCAATGTCTCGTCAGCTGCTTCGTACAGTTCTCCACCCAATCGCTTAATTTCATCCAAAACGAATTGATAACCAGACCCTTGTAAACCTGTAACAATCATTTTATTGCCGCGGATATTTCCGTGCAAAAACGCTACATGTTCTTTTGCTTTTTCCGGCTGATTCAACTGTTTTGTGTAAAGTTCGACTAACCATTTATGTGCTTTCGTCATTCCTGGTGACAGTCGGACTGCAACAGTGAACGCGTCAACCGCTTGGGAATAATATCCAGTTTTTACGAAAGCCTCACCTAAATGGTAATGCACTGTTGGCAAGAAAAAATTCTCATTCAACGCTGCCATAAATTCATCTACTGCCAACTCGAAATTGCCCCTACGCAAGAAGCTCAGGCCTAGACCATGATGGGCATGTGCATTGCGATCATCAATTGCAAGCGCTTTAATAAATTGCTTTTCAGCCGCGACATAATTTTTTCTCAAATTAAAGATCTTCCCAATATTCAATGCGACTTGAAAGTTTCCTGGATTTTTTTGCTGAACTTTTTCGAGCAACGGCAGTGCGAGATGTGTTCGATTTACTTTTAGATGAAGCAAGCCCTCTACAAGTTCAAGGTACATTGGCTCTTCGAATTCTTTATTCTCGAATAGGTCCTTTCCTTCGGTTTTATTTGCTGAATGTGCCTGTCTTCTTTCCGTTGCATTTTGCCGTTCCAAAGCTCTTAGTTCATTTATTAAACGCTGGCATTTTACCAATTGATTGGAACTCAGCAAGGCGAAAGCCAATCGCTGGCCATACCGCAATACTTTCGATTCATCGAAGATTGTTTCTAAGATTGCTATTGCTGGTTTTAATTTTCCTGCATTAATCAAGTTGCGGGCGATGTAATAGCGATTTTCGCGCTTTGCTTTTTCAACAGCTAGTAATTTATCATCTCCAATTTCATCAATGTAGCCGAGATCGACCAATTGTTGAAGCGCTTCTGCTGCCTCCCAAGGATCTTCTTGTAAATCAGGATCATGTCGACCAAAATCACCTTCTATATTCTCCCAACTGTCTATTTCGTGTACTTGAGTTCCTTCCGCTAATGCAGCGTGCAGTACCTTTCCTTCCATATCTTTTCCTACTGGAAGTCCGTAAAGTGCGAGCAATGTAGGTGTAATATCCAATATACTTGCGCCACTAATACGCTGTCCACCGGTACGAATACCAGGTCCTGCCATTATTAAAATACCATATGGTGAATGTTCAACCGCTGGTCCAGAAGGTTCTTGCGGAATGTGCATTGGCCGCTGATGATCTGAGTGAAAACCGTGATCGGAAACAATTATAACCGTTGTCTCGTCATCAGCCAGATCTAAGCAACGTTCAAGCATCATGTCCTGAAAACGATACCCCGCCTCAACGACATGTTGGAAATTTTCGAATTCTTTTTCATCAATATGTGGTCTTCTAGGCGGATGGTACTTCATTGCCAAATGCGAAAAATGATCAATCGCGTCATGGTAAACCGCCGTAAAATCCCAATCAGTAGTTGCCATCAAATGTGTCGAAGCAGCATGAACAGATGCTGCATTCCCAATTACCTTTAGAATTCCAGCCACACGTTTTTCCTTCCTCAATTCCTTGTCGGTAGCTAAATTAGGCACAAATGGAATGGCCATCGAAAGGGTTATTTCTCCGGGATGAACACGCCATTGTTTCATTTCTTCCGTCAAGGATTTTGGATAGACAGTGCCTTTTGGCATGATCCATTCCTTGTCAATGGTATCGTTTGCAACTTGATATAAATTGCTCACCATTACCCCGTTAATTGGCTCTACCGGATTACTTGGCCACCACGCCACTACATTACTTTTGTATCCTTGATTGTGCAGAATGTTCCAAATGGCATTTACTTTTCGTGAGGTCGATGTTACTGGTCGCAATCCTGTGCCGTCTGGATTTGGTTCTACGAAGCCACCTATACCGTGAGTATCCGCTCTAAAACCTGTTGCAATGCTTGTCCATAACATTGGCGAAAGCGGTGGGTCTAAGGTTTGAATTTTGCCATAAACACCGCGATCCATAAGTGATTTGAGCGCTGGCATTTTTCCTTGCGCGATTAAGGGATCTATTACTTTCCAATCGGCAGCATCCCATCCAATTACGAGGACTTTACGCTTCTTTTTCATTTGTTTTCTTCAGGACCGGTTTATCTTTACGTGCTTCCTCGGCAACAGCTTTACGCCACAATCGAATTCCTTCCGACCCAAGTGCCAATATTCCAAGGGAACCTTGAGCGGTTACTTTTACTTCTCTTTTCTTATTCATGGATGTACAATTATCCGAACGGTTGACTAAAAATAACAAAAAAGCCCCCGATAGAGCTCAAATATCTGTACTTCGAAAAACTTAAATGCGAGTCAATTGTATTTTATTACTTCTTATTTCGTCAATAAAATTAACTGGCGCCCTATTTTCTATTCCGGTATAACTCTGGTTTTATCGCAGATACCAAATCGATAACAGAATGATCTACGGAACAAAAATCTATTATCGAAGACAATAGCGTTTCGGGTTCCTCAATCAAATCAAGGTAATTGACGTCTAAATAAGGAATCTCATGCTCATTTAAAAATGAATAGGTCTTCTTGAGATGAAGGTCGTACATGGTTCGAAACTTCTCCCGCTCATTGATTTGATCTTTCTGCAGCATTACTTCCTGAGACCTCAATATTTCATCAACATCACGTCTCATAAAAATAACACGATATTTTAACCCAGGATCCATATAAATGGGCAATGGCGCAACAATCTTAATGGCTTTGCCGATTGCCTGTTTTAAAAAAGAATTATCTCTTACAATACCTTTTACCGCCTCCAATTCAAAATAACCTTCTGGATTATTCACATCATTTAATCTTTTACCATCTGACAAAACTGGTATCGATGTTCGATTTATAATCTGCATCATTAAAGAAGTTCCCGATCGAGGTAATCCTGTAATTACTAGAATTTCTTCCATTCATTAAAATTTGATTTCAAATTTAACAAAAACAGGATGTTTCGAAAATAGATTTGCTTTGGCGCCAAACTTGGCATCGGGAATTCGTTGATTTCATGTAAGTTGAACTATTTTGCATCACAACCCTAATGGTTTTCGTAAAGTAATGCTAAGCTTCTATTGAAGATTGCAGCTGGAAATTACAGATTTCGTTGAATTCATTTCATTTCCGTTTTTTTTAGTGCCAAAAGACAATTAATCTTTATTAAATATATACGTGAATTGTGGCACAAAAAAAATGGTCTGACAAGTCAGACCATTTTCGATGCTATCAAGTAGACAGCTAATTATTTCTTCACGAATGAGTTTCGTGTAATTTTTCCTACTTGGTCAATAACTTCATAGACATAAACCCCTGGACTAAGCTCAGAAACATTTAAAGAATACTTATTATTATTCAAGCGATCTTCATGGATCAATACTTTCCCATCAAGGCTAATTACAGAAACTGTTGACATTTCCGTTTTTGAACTAAAATTTAACTGATCCACTGTTGGATTAGGAAATACAGTTAATCCAAGCTCAGCGTTTGTAAGTTCTCCTAGACCTAATGTATTTGTTACATTAATGTCGTCAACAAATAAGAAGTTCTCATCTGTACAGTTGTGGTGTCTGAAAACAATGATCAATGAATCTGCACCTGCCATACTCGAGATATCGTAGCTAGAGAAGAACATGTTTTCACCACCAGGTAGAATTCCTGAATAAACTGGTGTTGGAGGAGCAAGTGGATTAAAGTTCGTAATCCCGTTAATCGCATACACTGAATAATACTCTTCATACCATCCTGAAGCTGTAGTTTCAGGAGATCCAGCTTTCCAGTTAAGGGCAACAGTACCAGAAACACCTGACATATCGATTACTTCACTGAAGATCCAGTTATCTGGCGTTAATGGGTTAGTAGCCCAAGATCGAGATCCGATTGTTCCTACTTGTGGTTCTAAAGCAGTAAATCCAGAACCTGTCAAATCATAAAAATCCCATCCGTTTCCGTCACCATCGAAGTCAACTGGAGTGAAGTTAAAAAACTGAAGAGAATCAAATGCACTGTAATATTGCGCAGTTGCAGATAAACTTGTGACAAATAGACACAAAATAAGTAATTGTTTTTTCATAATTAAGATTTAAACGTTTGCGCGAATATAAAACATTTATCTTTCAATCACACAATAGCGCATAAATAAGATAGTCAAGATACGGATTATAAAACCACTGATTATATGGAATCCAGAAGGATTTTATTGCGCATCAGTTTAATTTTTCCTGACGTTTCCAATTGTTTAAGCAGTCGAGAAATGACCACACGGGACGAATGTAAATCCTCTGCGATTTGCTGGTGCGTTAAGTTGATCTCGAGCGACCCTCTTAACTTCGCTTGGTCGATCAGGTATTTTAACAAGCGCTCATCCAACCGCAAAAATGCCATGGCATCAATGGTATCTAACATTTCCATCAAACGGGTATGGTAGCTTTGTAAGATATATTCTCGCCAAGAACGGTATTTATGCATCCATTGTTCCATCCGTTCAAGCGGGATAAGTAACAATAACGATTTTTCCATGGCAATTGCTTTGATTTCACTTGCCGATTGCCTCATGCAACATTGTAAGGACATCGCGCACGTGTCACCTCCTTCGATATAATAGAGCAACAACTCCTCCCCTTCTTCATTCTCTCTGGAAACTTTAATCGATCCAGATAGAACAATAGGAATCATCGTCATTTTTTCTCCAGCATGAATTATCGTCTCATCTTGAGCAACTTCTCTCAGCTGACTGTCTTTAATTATTTCTTCGATTAATGCGTCTTCAAGCAGGTAGTCGAGTGATTCATGAATGGTGGTTTCTTTTGAAGTCGGCAATGGCATTTGGATCGTATTTGATAAAAAACTTTGCCCAAATCGTTTTGGACAATGCGTAAATATAAGGCCCCAAAATGACAGTCGCAAGAATGACTGTCCCAATTTGCCACCAAACAGATACGTTAGGTAGCCATAAATTATACGAAGTCCAGATGGTTACAAAAAGTGCAACTGCCAATGCATAAGCAACATACATTGCTCCATAGTAAAACCCGGGTTCTTTTTCGTATTTCAATCCACAAACCGAACAGTGCTCATGTAAATCGCCTGCTTTCGATAAATCATAGGGATGAGAAAGGAAGAACTTTCCCTCATGGCAGCGTGGACATTTGAAATTAAACACAGCGTAAAGTGACGATTTTCTTGCTTTCATGGACGATTTTATTTCTTACAAAGATAGTTGATCACTTAACTTGTGCTGTAACCTATGTTACATTCAAAAGAGACACGGCATTAGAAAATATAAATGGCATCCATGAGTCTTCTATTTTTTACTTATATTGCATCGCTAAAACTACTTATATGAAACAATTTTTACGTGTGGTAATTTCCGCTTCTTTACTTTTCGGAAATACTGAATCATACGCACAATGTACGACTACAAACGCCACTTCTTGTGTTTGTGAAGATGGTTCCTCTAACTGTTTGTTGTTACCAGATATAACTGCTTCGTGGAAAGGAATTTCTAACAATGGCTGGACAGAGTATCCGCAAACCAATGCAGGGACAAATTATACAGGTCAAGGTCCGGACAATGGTCGACTTAGAGTTACAGGCTCTACACCAAACATTGGACATGGATCTTTCACTGTTCGCGGTCAAGACAACAATGGAAAACGTACGTTTTTGTGCGGAAACGACACAGTTTTCAATGTAAATGCGTCTGGAGCTTTTACATGTCCTAATGGTTACCCGAATCCTAAACAATTAATTACGCAGCGTATTTATCAAAAAAATGGCAATGCAATGTCATACGTAGATCAATATGCTGGAAGTGTTACTTACCATCCAGCACACGGTCACAATCACGTGGATGACTGGGCTGTTATGACTCTTCGAATTCAAACATCAGATCCAAATCCATTAAATTGGCCAATTGTTGGAACAGGAGCGAAAATTGGATTTTGTTTGATGGATTACGGTCAATGCGGTACAACTGGTAGTACATATGACGGTCATTGCCGAGATGTTAATACGATGTACTTAAGTGGTTCAACGATGCTCAATGTTGATTTTCCCAATTGGAATCTTGGTGGAGGCAACTACAACTGTTCTGTGATAGAACAAGGAATTTCATCTGGTTGGACAGATGTCTATGGAAAATACCTTGACGGTATGTGGATCAATATCCCACCAAACACCTGCAATGGGAACTACTACATTGTGATGGAAGTGGATAAGAACAATATTTTCCTTGAGGAAGACGAAACAAACAATTACACTGCCGTACCTGTAACATTGACACTTCAGCATCCGGCAGGATCAGGTCAATTACCTACAATATCTGCATCCAATTCGAATAACCTATGTTCAGGTCAAACATTGGAACTGACAGCAACAGCAGGAACGACTTATTTATGGTCAACAGGTGAAACCACACAACAGATTACAATTTCGCAACCAGGTTCATATACCGTTCAGGTTAGCAATTATTGTGGGACAACTACTTCTTTACCATTTGAAGTAAATAGTGTCATACCAAATGCACCAATTGTAACAGGTGATACTGTTTGTTTATCCGGATCAATGGAGCTTTCGGCATCTGGTTCAGGAGATTTATACTGGTACGACGCCAACGGGAACTTTTTATGGTCTGGCAACACATTTACAACGCCAAACTTGACAAGCTCAACAACCTATTATGTTCAAAACACAGATGTTTATGCTGATTCTGTAAATGCGGAACCACATTCGAATGGTATTGGAGGTGGTGGATTTGTTAATTCAGACCAATACGAAATCTTTAATAGTTACGATGCATTTACACTTTCATCTGTGCTTGTCTACGCACAAACCGCTGGAAGTTTTACTGTCGAATTGCAAGATGAAAATGGTGTTGTTCTCGAAACGTTGAATGCAACTGTACCTGCTGGAACGAGTCGTGTAGAACTTGATTTTAATGTACCAGTAGCTAACAACTTACGTTTAGTTGGACGAAACATTAATACCGGTGGTGGATTGTATCGGAACAACAACAGTGCTACCTATCCATATGATTTACAAAATGTATTATCCATCATTGGCGCTTCAGCTGGTGCATCTTATTATTACTACTTTTACGATTGGGAAATTCACACCGCAAATAGCACTTGTTCTAGTGCAATGACTGCTGTCGAAGCGGTTGTGAGTAACTGCGCTTCTATTGCTGAGAACATTCCGTTTAAGCAATCCATCAATTTGTCTCCTAATCCATCCAATGGTGAGTTTCAAGTAAGCTTCAGTACTCAGTCTAATGGCAACATGCAAGCCGAGTTGATTAATCTTGTTGGTGCACAAGTCTGGACATCTCAATTGGAATTCCAAGAAGGTAAAAATACAGTCGAAATAAGAACTAGCGATTTAGCAAAAGGAATGTATATTTTTAACATGATTTACGAAGGTAAAAAATACCCGACTCGCGTAGTGATTGAATAAAGGTGACATTTCTCAGAAACATAAAAATATGGCTTCCGCTTCTTTTAAGTTGCGGAAGTTTTTTTTTGTCATTCGGGCAAGCAAACTGGGCTGTTTTTAATGAGGCCAATTCAGCTTTACCTAATAACACTATACGCTGCCTTTTAGTTGATCATCAAAATCATTTATGGGTAGGAACAGATAATGGTTTGGCTCAATTTGATGGAGAAAACTGGCAAGTATACTCTAGTTCCAACTCGCCATTGGCGGACAATTACATTCGCGCACTTGCAGTGGATAATTCAAACAACCTGTATATTGGAACAACGCTTAATGGCATCTACAAATTTGACGGAGTAAACTGGCTTTCCATCAACACGTCGAATAGCGCTATTCCAGACAATTTTATTCGCTCCATTACCATTGATCAACAGCAGCGCATGTGGGTCGGGACCGTTGAAGGATTCGCTTGCCTCGATCAAGGAAATTGGACAACGTGGAATATTACAAATTCAGGGTTGTTATCGAATAACATTACCTCAATTGCCTGTGCACCAACAACGCAATATGTTGGGTCAATAAATGGCGGATTGATCTATTTATCGAATCAAGTGATAACAAACTATACCCTTTTAAGTTCAGGTGTTCCAGATAATTCAGTTATTTCAGTTCAACTCGATCAACTGAATCGACCGTGGTTTGGAAGCACTGCTCAAGGTATATTTACCGATAATGGCAATCAAACGTGGTTATCCTTTAACGTCATGAATTCTCCCTTGCCCAGCAATAGTATTACTGCATTTGAGCTCGATGAAATGGACAATTTCCTGATCGGTACACACCAAGATGGTTTTGTTTTAAGGGAAAACACGTCTGACTGGTATCATTTTAACACAGCTAACTCTCCGCTGCCGGACAACCACATTCTTGCCTGTACACGCGACTCAAATGAAGTCATCTGGTTAGGTACATTCGAACATGGTCTGGTAAAAATGTGGGTTAGTCAATCCGAATTAGCTGAAATTAAAACGAAGCAGCTTCATGTATATCCAAATCCTGCAACTCAAAATAGCACCGTTTTTTGGTCAGAAAACGATCAATTTCAGCAACTTCTCATCCTTGATTTAACCGGAAAGATTGTCTATCAACAGTCGCTCACAGCTGGCCAACATGCCATAGAACTTACGCGTTTGAATCCCTCTATGTACATTTTGGAATTTCAGAACGATCGCCAAATGGTGAGAACCCAGCTCCAGATTGCTCCATAGTTTCATGACTTTTGTCATATTTTTAATTGGTTTCCATCATTTTAGTAGGATGTACATATCTGTTTCTTTGTAGACGTTAATGTCTAACTAGATTGAAACAGTAAATGAAAGAAGCAGTTCACCACGAGATTGAAGAAGTCAAATTACTTCAAGCGTTTGAGGAAAAGATAGCAGCAGATATAAAAATTGAACCGCGCGATTGGATGCCGGACGACTACCGTCAGCATTTAATTCGACAGATAAGTCAGCATGCACATTCAGAAGTAATCGGGATGCAGCCAGAAGGCAATTGGATCAGCAGAGCACCTTCCTTGCGTGCAAAAAAAATACTATTGGCTAAAATACAAGATGAAGGTGGACATGGGTTGTACTTATATAGTGCGGCAGAGACATTGGGTGTTAGCCGAGAGCAGTTCATTCAATGGCTTCATGAGGGCAAAGCGAAGTATTCTTCCGTGTTCAATTATCCTACCTTGAATTGGGCAGATATTGGAGCGATTGGTTGGTTGGTTGACGGGGCGGCAATAACCAATCAAGTCTCGTTACAACGCACTTCATATGGTCCATATGCGCGGGCTATGGTCCGAATTTGCAAAGAAGAATCCTTCCACCAACGGCAAGGATATGAAATCATGTGGCGCATGATGGAAGGAACGAAAGAACAGCAAGCAATGGCACAGGATGCCTTAAATCGATGGTGGTGGCCAGCGCTAATGATGTTTGGTCCACATGACACCGATTCACCTCGGTCAAGTGTTGCTATGAAATGGAAGATCAAACGCGAAACCAACGATCAATTGCGGGAGAAATTCATTCATAAAACCATTCCGCAAGCTGAACTTATTGGATTGCACATCCCTGATACACAACTGCAACGAATGGCAGATGGAACGTATAAGCATGGAGACATTAACTGGGATGAATTTTGGGCTGTTGTAAACGGCAATGGACTGTGCAACGAAGAGCGACTAGCGCATCACAAAAAAGCCCATGAAGAAGGAGCATGGGTAAGAGGAACGGCAGCAGTATCGGCATTATCACACTAATCAAATGGACAAAAGAAAACTACTTGAAACGCTGATCGCAGTTCAAAAAGAGAAAATAAAGGAGCTAATGGAACGCATTGGCGCACTCAGCAATGATTTGGATCTTGACGATAATGACACTGTCGATCCCGAGGATTTATCGCATCAATCAGAAGCCGGTGAAATGCTCCATTTGTTTCGGCAACAACTTTTGAAAAGTAAAGCTGATTTAACATATCTAGAATCACTCGATAGTGCAGAACATGCTAGCATTCAACCAGGAAGCATTGTTACTACGCATGAATTTCATTTTTTTATTGGTCACACCTTTCCACCAATGAATTGGAAGGAAGGACGATTAATGGGAATTTCAACCGACTCCCCATTTTATGCAGTCTTGAAGACAAAACAAAAAGGGGAATCTTTTTTATTTAACAACCACGAATACAGTATCTTATCAATTCAATAACGTTATGGAAACAACAAAGAATCAAGGTCCACTTTGGGAAGTATTTATTCAATCAAAGCCTGGGATTGCCTTCAAGCACGCAGGAAGTGTTCATGCTTTCGATAAGGAAATGGCGATTGAGAATGCCCGAGATGTCTATACGCGCAGAGGAGAAGGAACATGTTTATGGGTTGTTCCCTCCAAAGAAATCGTTGCTGTAGACATTAATGAATCTGCTTATTTCTTTGAACCGATTGATGAAAAAATTTATCGTCACCCAACATTTTATCATTTACCAGAAGGTGTAAAACACATGTAAATCATGGAAGCAAGACTAAAATACTATTTGCAAATTGCTGATAACGCGTTGATTTTAAGTCATCGTCTAGGAGAATATTCAAGTTGTGGACCTTTTCTTGAAGAGGATTTAGCCACGACAAATGTTGCACTAGACCTGTTGGGAATTGCCGAATCCATGTTGAATCAGTCAGCAATACTTGAAGGGAAAGGCAGAACGGGAGACGACCTAG
Source organism: Crocinitomicaceae bacterium (assembly GCA_044375095.1). GTDB lineage: Bacteria > Bacteroidota > Bacteroidia > Flavobacteriales_D > Crocinitomicaceae > M0103. The sequence goes on along the minus strand of JBILNH010000021.1, from coordinate 4,766 downwards.
CTTATCGACGAGAAGAAAAAGACTACCTAAACTGTCTCCTGGTAGAACAGCCCAATGTAGATTTCGCTCATGTAATTGTACGCCAGTTTTTTTCGGACGCGTTCCATTTTTATTTTTTCACAGAGCTAGTTAAAAGTAAGGATTCATTTCTATCGGCTATTGCCGTAAAATCGCTGAAAGAGACGACCTACCATTTACGTCGAAGTTCGGAGTGGATGATTCGATTGGGAACAGGGACGCGAGAAGCAAATACTCGGACACAACGTGCCGTCAATTCGTTGTGGAAATATACCAATGACTTCTTTCTACCGTCGGCGTGTGATCTCGAAATGTTCCAGCTTGGATATGGCGTTAATTTAGAATCTGTTCAATTGAACTATTTACAAAAGGTTAAAGAGATCGTCTATATGTCTCACTTAAATCTTCCAGAAAATGGATTTTCAATTGGTGGCGGAAAACAAGGAACACATACCGAACATCTCGGATATATATTGGCAGAAATGCAGTATTTACCAAGCAAATATCCGGATGCTGTTTGGTAAATTATTTACCTGCAATCTTGTATAAACGTTCTTTGTCTAAGATTTCAAGTTTTCGCGTGTGGATATCGATGATTCCCTCTTCTTTGAAATCTTTTAATAAACGAATTAAAGTTTCCGTTGCTGTTCCGACAAAATTCGCCATGTCTTCTCGGGTTAGATTGATTTGCTCTGCACCATAGACATCGCCAAGTAACATTAAAGCAAAAGCCAGTCGTTCACGAACTGATTTTTGGGCCATATTGGTAATAAAAACTGCTCTGTCACCCAATTCTTTGCTGAGTTCCTTTATAATCCCATTGCGCAATGAAGGGTTACTGTCGATCATATCAAGGAACTCATCTTTCGCAATGAAACAGATGTTACATTCTTCTAAAGTAGTTGCTGAAACGCGGTAAGGATCACCACTGAACATCGCACGAAATCCGATTATCTCTCCTTCTTTCGCAATATGAATAATCTGTTCTTTTCCCTCATCGCCACGGGCAAACACCTTCACTTTTCCTTGATTTAGGCAATAGACTCCTCTTGGAAATGAACCCTCTATAAACAAAGGTTGGTTCTTTTTATAATATGCGCATGACTTTATCGCATCCGTCTCAGAAACCTCATGTTTACAAAAACTTCCGAATAAAGAACTCTTCCGTGCTCCACAAGTTGAACAGGATACATGCTTATGTGACTTATCTAGCATTGACAACGTGATTTCATGTTAAAAATAGAACTTTAGTTGAAGTGAACAAAGGTGACCAATGTCATTTTTTTCACAACTTCTCAACCGTACTTTTGTAGGCAAGATATAGCGCATGGATAACAATCTGATCAACAAATATAACATTCCTGGACCTCGCTATACCAGTTATCCAGCTGTTCCGCATTGGGAAAAAGAAGAGATGAACACTGGGGAATGGATCAATACGCTTCAGCAAAACTTTTCAAGCTTCGGAAAACCTACAATTAGTTTATATGTTCATCTACCCTATTGCGAAAGTCTCTGTACTTTTTGTGGCTGTCATAAACGCATCACCAAAAACCATTCGGTTGAGGGACCTTACATTGATGCCTTAATCCGCGAATGGGAATTGTATAAAGGCCTCTTCCCTTTTGAACCAACGATAAAAGAACTGCATTTCGGTGGTGGTACCCCAACATTTTTTCAGCCCGATCAACTTGTCCGACTTGTCCAAGCTCTTTTCTACGGACAAAAAAATGATGAATCATCCGCTGAATTGAGTTTTGAAGCGCATCCTGGCAATACCACCGAAAAGCACTTAAGCGATCTTTATTCCGTCGGTTTTCGACGATTAAGCCTTGGAATACAAGACTACAGTCCACATGTCCAACAAGCTATACATCGCATTCAAACCTTTGAAGAAGTTGCCCTCGTGCACAATTTAGCGCGATCCATTGGGTATTCTTCGATAAGTCATGATCTTGTTTTTGGGTTACCCAAACAAACCATCGAAGATATTTCATCTACTGTAGCAAAAACGCTTATCCTGAGACCTGACCGTATTTCACTCTACAGTTATGCGCATGTACCGTGGATCAAAGGCAATGGTCAACGTGGATTCAATGAATCAGACTTGCCAGTTGGAGATGAAAAACGTGCCTTGTATAATTGCGCCAAAGCAGCGCTCGAAAAGGCCGGTTATCTTGAAATTGGAATGGATCATTTTGCGCTACCCAATGATGCAATGGCACAAGCCTTTCTTCAGAAACGCTTGCACCGCAACTTTATGGGCTATACAACGCAAAACACCTCCTTGCTCATTGGACTAGGAATGTCCGCTATTTCAGACAGTTGGTTCGGATTCGCTCAAAATGACAAATCTGTTGAATCATACATTAGTCGCGTGCATGAAGGAAAAATACCCGTTTTTAGGGGCCATTTACTTTCAGCTATTGATGTGATTATTCGACGACATATTTTAGACCTAATGTGCCATTTCGAGACCACATTCACATCGGATGCAGCAATGCAATCAATTTACACATCGATTTTACAACGACTCCAATCAATGCTTGAAGATGAACTGATAACGTGTTGGGGTAACACACTAAAAATAAGCGACAAGGGTATTCCCTTTGTTCGAAATGCGTGTATGGCTTTTGACCAATACCTGACTCCTTCGGATACGCGCAAACCTATGTTTTCACAAACCGTATGAGTATGAACGTCTGTTACCATTGTGGCGATGACATCCGAGGAAAAGCCGTTGTTGCAGATTCCAAACAATTTTGTTGCACTGGTTGCAGGGGCGTATATACACTCTTAAAGGAAAACCAACTCGATCAATTTTATGCACTCGAACGCAATTCAGGCATAAAACCAACAACAACAGTTGAACATAAATATGCGTTTTTAGAAGTTCCATCGATCCGCGAACGTTACATCGAATACGAAGATGCCAACAGTGCCAGAATAACCTTGTTTTTGCCCCAAATTCATTGTTCGTCTTGTATTTATCTGCTTGAAAATTTAAAAAAAATACATGCTGGTATAGTAAACTGTCAGGTGAACTTTGCCAAACGCGAGGCCTCTATTGTCTTTCATCCTTCGCTCATCAAGCTGTCCGAATTGGCACAACTTCTTGACAGTATTGGATACGCCCCAAATTTCGGAAACCGACAAGAAAGTGACCGAAAACAAGACAAGCAGTACATGTATAAATTAGGAGTTGCAGGATTTGCTTTCGGAAGTATTATGCTTTGGAGTTTTCCAGAGTACCTAGGTATTGAAGGTGACAATCCAGAATTTAGAAACTTCACTGCCTATCTGTCCTTTTTGGTATCGCTGCCCGTTCTGTTCTATTCTGCCAGCGAGTATTTAGTTTCTGCCTACAAGGCCATTAAATTCAAAAGTCTAAACTTGGATGTGCCGATAACAATCGGAATTTTTGCACTGTATATTAAAAGTGCATCGACAATTTTTTCAGGAGACGGTCCAGGCTATATGGACTCTTTTGCAGGGTTCATCTTTTTTCTATTAATCGGTAAATGGTTTCAAAATAAAACCTACAAAAGTCTATCGTTTGAGCGGGATTACACGTCCTATTTCCCTGTTGCCGTGACGCGACTCCGAGAGGAAAAAGAAGAGATCGTCGAGATTGAAAAATTAGAAAAAGCTGACCATTTAATCCTTCGCAATGAAGAGGTAATTCCTTGTGACAGTATCCTTGCTTCCGAGCATGCCTCAATTGATTACAGTTTTGTAACGGGTGAATCAACAACCATTCACAAATCAAAGGGGGATTTTATTTATGCCGGTGGCAAATTACGTGGACAACGCACAGTATTAATTGTTGAAAAAGAGACGAATCGAAGTCACCTTACGCAATTATGGAATGAAACAAAATCTTCAAAACCTGAGCGAACAGGATTTCTGTATCAAGACAAGTTATCACACTACTTTTTGATCGCTTTACTTTTGGTCGCTTTAGTCAGCGGTATCGCATGGTTCTTTATAGATTCCTCCCGAATAACCGAAATCGTGGTGGCAATTCTTATTGTCGCCTGTCCTTGCGCACTTGCACTTTCAGCACCATTTACGTTTGGAAATACGATGCGCAAACTTGGTCGACAGGGACTCTATCTAAAAAATACGTTGGTTATCGAACGATTGAATGAAATCACAGATATCGTTTTTGATAAAACAGGTACATTAACAGCGACCAACTTTCATGAAGTACAGTATGTTGGAGATCCGCTGAGCGCAACGGATTGTCATGCAATTGTAGCTATTTGTCAATCATCCGCCCATCCACATTCCAAAGGTATTGTACAATTTCTAACAGAACAGGTAACGATAGAACGTGCTACAGTAACGGCATTCATTGAACAATCAGGAAAAGGAATTCAAGGCGTTGTAAATGGTAAAAAATGGACGATTGGAAGCGCAAATTTTGTTTCAACACATCAACTTCATACAAGTGAAACCGCCACATACCTCGCAATGGACAACCATGTCATCGGTCGATTTATTTTTACGAGTAAGCTACGTGAGGGAATAGCCCCTTTGATTAAACGTATCAATTCGAAGTATACGCTCCACGTCCTCTCGGGAGACAATGATCAAGATAAAGGACTTTTGGAACAATTGATTCCGTTGAGTAGCAATATCCGATTCAACCAAGGACCTGCTGACAAGCTCGAATATATCAAGGAGCTGCAGACAAATGGAAAAAAAGTATTGATGATTGGAGATGGATTAAATGATTCTGTAGC
>JBILNH010000174.1:0-5135 GCA_044375095.1 Crocinitomicaceae bacterium | reverse complement strand
TTCTACTTGTAGACGGGTATTCATTTCCAAAAAGTAGAAATTTAAATCGCCATCTAGTAAGAATTCAACTGTTCCTGCTCCTTCGTAATTACATGCCTGACAAACCGCCACAGCTGCTTCGCCCATTTCTTTGCGTAACTCAGGAGATAAAACAACGCTTGGCGCTTCTTCCACTACTTTTTGATGGCGACGTTGTATTGAGCATTCGCGTTCAAAAAGATAAACAGCATTGCCATGTCGATCAGCAAAAACTTGGATTTCAATGTGTCGTGGTTTGCTAACAAATTTTTCTATGAATACCGCATCATCACCAAAAGAAGAGCGCGCCTCATTTTGAGCCATTCGCATTTGTTCGGCAAATTCTGACGAGGATTCAACAAGCCGCATTCCTTTACCACCTCCGCCAGCGGAAGCTTTAATCAACACCGGGTAGCCAACGCCTTCTGCAATTTGTATGGCTTCATTAACATCTGAAATAGCGCGATCAACTCCCGGAACTAATGGAACGTTATACTCCTTGACTGCTTGTTTTGCGCGCAATTTATCACCCATTATTTCCATTGATTCTGGAGAAGGACCAATCAATTGCATTCCCGCTGCTTTCACTTTTCTTGCGAATTCGGCATTTTCAGAAAGGAATCCATAGCCGGGATGAATTCCGTCAACATCGAAATCCTTGCAAATAGAAAGTATAAGGTCTTGTTTCAAGTAACTTTCTGATGACGGACTTGCGCCTACATATACTTTTTCATCGGCCTCCAAGACATGTGGAGCTTCTTTATCAGCATCAGAATAAATTGCCACACTTGCAATCTTCATTTTTTTCAGCGTACGCAAGATACGCATAGCAATTTCACCTCGATTGGCTATCAGTACTTTTTTCATGTGTTGTTCAATGGTTTTCAAAAATAAAGAATTGTTTTAGCATCGGTTAGGATTAGTATTCAACAAATAAACGAGTAGCCTAGGAAGCAGAAAGAGGTGTGAATCATCTTTCGGATTTGGAACTGGACTTTGTTGACGTTTACGTTTGACAGGGTATTTCTTTTTCTTTCTGAAAATATCGAGGAAATACTGAGCCAATTTAAAATTCCCAAAGTGGTCGAAATCCTCTTGATACCTTAATCCGGCTCCTTGGGTGAAAAGACCAAGGTTTTTATCATTAATGATGGAGTTTTCGTTTGATTCATTGAAGATATTAATTCGAACCGTTCCACTTTCGTTGACGAGGTATTCAAGACTAACGTCACCAATCAATGCGTTTTGAGCGGCAGTTCCTTCTGTTGAGCTAGCCGTACTTTCAACCCCAAAACTTCCTGTTAAAATTAGCCTGTCATCAAGAAATCCTTTAGAAACTCCAAATTCATAGGTGCTTTCTTTCGTTGTTTCATCTGTGTCAAGGTTGACATTCATTTTATAATCCTTTGACACTTGCGAAAGCATAGAATTAATTTGGTTTGAAACTAAGTCCATAGCTGCTGATCCTCCAGCCGCTGCAGATCCTCTTAGAGGTTGAAAGCGTTTCCAGAGCAGGAGAGAAAAGAATTGACGGTTCAATTCGTCCTTATCGCTCGTTATACGCGCAAGTAAAGCTTTACCGGTTTCATCTGCTTTGGGCACTTTGATGTCAAATCCAATCGATGGTTTCAATAACGATTCAGTTAATCCTAGGTAGCAATATACCTTTTGCTTGTTTCCGCTTGTGCTCGTTTGAAGTTCGTTCGGTGAAACTTCCGATAAATTGGCGTTGACTTCATAATAGGTGCGCAAATCTAACGTTGCATTTAACGGGTCACCTGTCCATGCGATTACACCGCCTTCCTCAATAAAAAACGGTTGTTTGATAACTGATCCCATAGCGAAGTTGTAGAGACCGTCTTTGATTTTGAATGTACCATCCATGGTTAAGTCGCCAAGATTGTCCATTGACATTGCGATGTCTCCACTTCCTGAAGCAGTTATTTCATCACCGGTCTGTTCGTTAAAAATGATTTTCAATTTGGCATCTGGAGTAACCCTAAAATTTAAATCAAGTTCAACTCCTGTAAAGTCAATTTTCGGAGCTGTTGAGGTGATGATTTCACCTTTTTGTTTAAAGGTAATAAACCCATTCTCATCTTCCTTTAACTCGGCCATTCCGTACATTGGAAAGTTTATTGTAGTGCCTTTTTTTGTAGCGACATCGACGGTGATTTCAACGTTATCAGCAAAACCAAAAATATTCGCAGTACCGGTTACAAATGCTTTTCCAAAGTACATGTCTCCTTCTTTGTATGTTGTATTGAGGACTAAGAATTTTTCAAGTGGTACATTTTGTCGATTATATGGTAGGTTTGTATTGATTGTGCGTGGTTCTAAATCAAATTGCAAATCAAAGTTCCAATTCGAGAACTGATCATGCAATACCGCTCCGACAAGTGCTCCAACATTTCCTTCCTCATCGGTAACCGGCATATTATCAATATAAAAACCATAGGGGTCAGACTTAATTGCCCCATCAAATCCAAAGTTTACACCGAGAAGTTCAATTTTTGCGTTTCCACCGATGAGGTTCACCTTTCCTGTAACTTCGGGTTCGTCGATGCTTCCTTTAACGGCTAGCTTACCATCCACCAATCCACGAATGTTATTGACTACAAGTGGATCCATAAATGCATTAGCAAACTGAATATTTGTCTTGTCAAAAACCAAATTGAAATCAAGGTTGTTTTTTTCACGTTCCCAATAAGCTGAATACTTTCACTTTTACTGTTCCAGTTCGATTGAACAAATACATCACCTACTTCCTGGTTGTTTAAGTAAAGTCCTTTGATTGAAGCGTCACCCATATAGTTTAAATCCTCAAACGGATCAGATAAGTATCCCCAACCGTTAACCATACCTTTCATTTCTATCGGTGCACCTATAAATTTTGCAAGTTCAGTCAGATCAATATCATTGATTTTAAAGTTGAGTTTATCCGCATCATTTCTCGACAAACAACCGTCAAGATTTATGTATTGATTTTTGCGTTTAAGGCTGAATTTTGCGATGTGTATTTCATCCTCTGCTAGGGTTATATCTGATTCGTTTAGGATTTCCCAACGCATGGCATTAATTGAAAAAAAGGATGGTTTTAGTGTGAAATCAATGTATGAGGTTCCGGAAAGAAAAGTTGACCAATTGATGTGCGTTTCGTTAATACTTCCAGGGTTCCAAGATAATTCCGAGGTTAAATTATTGTTTTTTCCAACGGTTTCAAACCGAACCAAATCGAGCTGAATAGAATCGCTTAAAATGAGTTTATTTACTCTGTAGTCTGCCGTTACGGAGGAAGAGGTTAGTGTCTGTTTGAGATCTACTTTACTGAACGCAATGTCTTGATAGGTGATTCTCGGCGAAACAAGGTTTAATTCGAAATATTCATTAAATCCATTATAACTTCCGTTGAACTTAGTTCCTGCTTGGATATTTAAATCCGGTAAAAAGATGGCGAGAAAGTCATTCATATCAAGGAAATCGACAGAATACGAAAAGTTACTTGGAACTTGTCTCTTGCTTCCTTTTTTAGGTTGATCTTTCAATGCAATAAATGAGGGGAATACTTTGTTGAACTGTGCAGAAAAGTCGTCTATAAGTGTGTTAAAATTCACTTTTCCTTTAATTTCCGCAGTCAGTAAATTACTCCTTACCGAGAAGATATCCTGAATGGCACTTCGGCTCACATCTAGTCGTAAAATCGGTAACTTGATTGAAAGAGATCCTTCCGTGTAATTCAATTGCTCTGATTGAACATAACCCGTCATTTTGTTTAAATCGAAGTCGTTGATGTCAATTGTCAACCTTGATTTAAAGTAGGTGCTATCCGCCGATGTAAACCCCAATGCGTATAGTTTTGATTCATTGAGCTCTATGGTCGCTTTTAATTTTGCAACCTCTCCAAGAAAAATGGAACCTGAATAATCTAAATTAAGGTTTGGGTCTTTCACATGAAGTTCACCATCTAACTGATTTTTGACAAATTTACCTTCTGAAAGTTCAATGCCTGAATACGAGTAACCTAATAAATCAAAGCGATTGAATTGACCTTTAAGTGAGTTGAAATCAACTTCGCCTGATTTTCTGAATTCACCTCTAACGGTAATTTTACCGTCTATTCTGCCGAATGTCTTGTTTTCAATAAGTTCATTCAACCGCAGTGAGTCTATCCCAATTCCATCAAGGCTGTTTATAGTTTGAAATGAGTAGCCTGAACCATTGGTAAGTGCGGTTAGATTGACGCCTGATGAAAGGTCAACAGATCCCATTGGAGTAATAACTGATTTCGCTTTCACATTGAAATTAGTCAATGTTCCTTTGAGGTTAAATTGACTGATCTGTGCGTTTTTAATCCGATTGACAAATCCACCTAATTTTAGGTGACTGGCACCACTGCTTTTAGGTAGTTTGAAACTTTCAATATCCTTAAAATCAACGTATGCAACGCTCAGTTTTTCATTGAAATATGCTTTGTCAAGGTGCCTGAAATCTGGCAAATGAAGTGAACCTTTAACGTGGGTTTTACGACCAATTCGCAAGTCAAGGTCATCAATTTTTAAGTTTTTTACCGCTCTACTGACCTTTGCTGAAATTCGAACCTTGTCGTCCATGCCTTCCAGTTGTGGAGCGAAATACGCGATATCAGCCAATGAAACACTGCTTGAAGATAGTTCGGCATCAAACATTACATTGTCAACAAATGAATTGAAGTCTTTGTATTCCTTCATGTTGAAATGTAATCTCGGTAGATAAAGTTGCGATTTAGAAGTTACTATCGACAACTGATCGAACCACAGACCTTTTGGTGAAACGGTAACAGCTGAAGATAATTTTTTCAAGTCAAAACCACTTCGGTCTTTTGCGGATAAATGTTCAATGTTCACCTTGATTTCTTCACCCATAATTGACAATTCAGAAGCAGCTAGATTAATATTTTTTAACTGTAAGTGGTTGTAATCCATTCCAAATGAATGGTACCCCTTTCGGTTGTCATCATAATTGAAATCAACTGATTTTAATTCAATTGAACTCAACTTAACGTCGAAGGGTTTTGATTTTCGCTTCGGTGAATCACTTGAGAAATAATCTGAAAGAAAGGCATAATTGTATTCTCCTGT
>JBILNH010000042.1:0-16448 GCA_044375095.1 Crocinitomicaceae bacterium | reverse complement strand
TTTTTTATTCAGGTCAAGTTTGTCGAGCGTGATGTAAAGTGTTTCGATACGTGCAAGTGTATCCCGTTTTTGGTCCAGAACAAGGACACCGTCCAAAGCTACTCTGTCAATAAAAACGATCGCGACTTCGTCTATTGAAATCGTAGTTCCAAGTTCCTCAGATAGAAATGCTGCAGCCTTTTGAGCAAGAAAAGTTTGAACTCTGCTCGTTCGAATGACAAAGGCGAATAAAATAAGTGTGATGAGCAACCATTCAAAAGTGACGCCCAAAAGACGTCCAACTATTTTCAATACTTTTGTCATGAACGTTACAAATTTACACAATCTTGCGTCAAAAAGATACCCTTATATTAGCCATCGAATCTTCTTGTGATGACACCTCTGCTGCAGTGATTAAAAACACTACTGTTTTATCTAATTTAATTGCTCGCCAGGTCATACATGAACAATACGGTGGGGTAGTGCCAGAATTGGCCAGTCGCGCGCATCAAATTAATATTGTGCCAGTCGTTGATCAAGCGTTGAAAAAGGCTGGAGTAACGAAAGAACAACTAGATGCAATAGCCTTTACCAGAGGTCCTGGGTTAATGGGTTCATTGGTTGTAGGTACTTCTTTTGCTAAAGCGTTTGCCATGTCTTTGGATATACCGTTAATAGCTGTGAATCATATGGTGGGTCATGTGTTAGCACATTTTATTGATGATGAGAATAAACCAAAACCAACTTTTCCATTTTTGTGCTTGACTGTTTCAGGTGGACATACACAGATTGTATTGGTAAAAGATCATTTGGATATGGAGGTAATTGGTACAACGATCGATGATGCTGCTGGAGAAGCGTTTGACAAGGCGGCAAAGTTGCTAGGTTTTCCTTATCCCGGCGGGCCCTTCGTTGATAAATTTGCGCAAGAAGGCAATTCATCGGCATTTTCGTTTGCCAAGCCATCCATTAAGGGGTATGACTTTAGTTTTAGTGGCCTTAAAACCTCTATTCTTTATTTTTTGCAAAAGCAACAAATGCTCGATCCCGATTTTATAGAAAAAAACAAGGCAGATTTGTGTGCGTCAATTCAGGAGACAGTAATTGGTATTTTAATGAAAAAGTTACTGAAAGCAGCTCAAGATTATGGGATCAATCAACTTGCGATAGCCGGAGGGGTTTCTGCAAATAGTGGGCTTCGAACCGCGCTTCTTAACCTAGAAAAAGAAAAAGACTTTCAGGTCTTTATTCCAAAATTTGACTATTGCACGGACAATGCTGCGATGATCGCGATTACCGCGAAATACATGTTTGAAAAAGGAATCTTTGCAGATCAACAAGTTGCAGCAACTGCTCGTTTTTCAATTTAATGTTAAAAATAGTCAATAAGACTTCGTATTTGTTCATTCAGTCAAACATTTGATTGCGGCTCATTGTTTTTCGAATAACTTTGAAAAAAAGCGTTTTATGCAGTCTCAAACTACACCTGAATTAATCGAAAAAGAATCGATTGCCCAATTGACTTTTAATGAAGCGATAACTGTTAAACAGCATCCGGAGGTCATTGCTCAATTGCAAAGAGCTTCTCTGTTAGGAAATGCAGAACGCATAAAGGTTTCCATTATTTTTGTCGCTGATTCTGGTTTGAAACGTGTGGATACAACTATTTGGGCTGTAGGAACGAAATTTATTTGCCTTAAAGGAGGAGTTTGGATTCCCATTCCACGTATTGTCGAGGTTATTTTTTAAACAAGTTGTTTTTCCATAGGAATACAATCATTTGGTGATTTATTGTCCCCTTTTCTAAGAGGATTGATTATTTTTGAGGAAGTTGACAATGCAATATGCGCGTACTGATTTTTAGTCTGGTTATTTTCTCGTTTCACTCATTGGTTGCACAAGAACCAATCGTTTGGTCTGCTACCTATCAGCAGGCGAATAAGAAAATAGTATTTAATGCAGCTATTGAGAAGGGTTGGCATGTGTATAGCCAATTCATCGATCCATCTGCCGGCCCTGTTCCTACCTCATTTGTGATTGATTCTGGTAAAGGGTTCTCATTGACTGGTGGGGTCGTAGAACCGAAACCAATCGTGGCCTTTGATGAAAGTTTTGAGGCAGAGGTAGCTTTCTTTGAGAAGAATGTCAGTTTTGAGCAAAAAATAAATGTTTTCGATTCGTCAGTAATTAAAGCAAGAGTCACCTACATGCTTTGTAACAATGAGACGTGTTTACCGCCAACGGAGACAATTCTCACAATAAATATTTATCCTTAAGTCACCAACAAATGAACGTATTTCAGCTTCTACTTGCCACATGTTTTATTGCTTTCACTTCTTTTCAATCGCTTTCTCAATTGGAATTGCCAGAAGATAAAGTCAGTTGGAAATTTTCTGTAGAACAAAATGGATGTGAAGCGACAATTATTGGGAAAATTAAAGTCGTTGACCATTGGCACATAAACGCAACCAAATTACCTAAAGGTAGTTTCGGTTTTCCTACAAGTTTTGACTTGAAAAAATCACCCTCATTTCAACTTGTTGGGGGAGTGATTGAACCAAAACCAATTGAAAAGTATGATGAATTAGCTGATGAAAACTTGGCTTACCATGAAGGTACTTTTCTATTGAAACGAAAAATTAAAATTCTTGATCCAAAGGATTTCGAAATCCAAGGTACGTTTGTATTTCAAACTTGTAACGAGGTCAAATGCCTGCCTGATCATACTGTTAATTTTAAGGTGAAAGTAAAAGGATGTGCTGAAGCTGCAGCCATTGAGAAACCGAACGAGGACACCACTTCAGCGAATTCCGCAACGGGTGTTAGTGATGATGATGATGATGCACCGCAGAAAATGACTTCTAAACCAGCGAAGAATGAGCCCAGTAAAGACAATCGGTCGCTTATTGGTATTTTCTTAGTCTCTTTTCTAAGTGGTCTTGCGGCACTTCTAACGCCATGTGTATTCCCAATGATACCTATGACTGTCAGTTTCTTCACTAAACAAAGTAAATCCCGTGCTCAAGGAACGAAAAACGCACTAATTTTTGGATTGTCGATTATTCTAATCTATATTTTACTCGGAACGGCTGTGACTGCCATTTTTGGCGAGGGCGCCTTGAATGATATGTCTACTAATCCATGGTTTAACCTTATTTTCTTTTTGTTGTTAGTCTTTTTCGCGGTCTCATTTCTCGGAGCTTTTGAAATCCGAATGCCGAGTAAATGGATTAATAAGGCTGATGCACAAGCCGATAAAGGTGGACTACTTGGGATTTTCTTTATGGCCTTGGCCCTAGCCTTGGTATCCTTTTCTTGCACGGGTCCAATTGTGGGAACATTAATAGTTGAAGCAGCTCGACAAGGCGGAATAACTCCAATTGTTGGAATGTTTGGTTTTTCTCTTGCGCTTGCACTTCCTTTTGGACTTTTCGCTGCGTTCCCTGGCTGGATGAATACGTTGCCTAAATCTGGAGGTTGGCTGAATAGCGTGAAAGTGGTACTTGGTTTTCTTGAGTTAGCTCTTGCCTTTAAATTCTTATCCAATGCCGATATGACTTGGGATTTACATTGGCTGGAAAGAGAGGTCTTCCTTGCGATATGGATAGCTGTATTTGGCGTGTTAACCATGTATTTATTTGGGTTTATTCGAATGCCGCATGATAGTCCGCTGGATCGCCTGTCTGTTGGAAGGGTCATGATTGGTACTACCACCCTTATGTTTGTAATTTATATGATCCCTGGATTATGGGGGCATCCGTTAAAGTTAATTAGTGCATTCCCTCCTCCACTTCAGTATAGTGAGACTGGTGGAATGATCAATCAAGGAACGTCCTCCGTGCAGTCAGAACTTCCTCCGGGAACGCACAATGGTCCTCAAAATATACCTGCCTTTCACGATTACGATGAGGCATTGGCCTATGCCAAAAAAGTCAAAAAACCATTGTTTGTTGATTTTACTGGAATAAATTGTGTGAATTGCCGAAAAATGGAACAACAAGTTTGGGGAGAACAGGGGATTTTAGAATCACTTCGAGACAAAGTGGTTATCGCATCACTTTATGTAGATGAGCGGGAGGAATTACCAAAAGAGGAACAGGGTTCGTTCGAAGTCGAACCAGGTAGAAAAATGGAAATCCGAACTACTGGTGACAAATGGAAATACATGCAAGTAAAGAGATATAAAATCCTTGCTCAGCCTTATTATGTCTTACATGATGAAAATGGTAATGACATTCAGAATGGTTCAGCAGATTACGAACACCACAGCAATCCAGCTGATTTCAAAAAGTGGCTTGATGAAGGGTTGAAACTGCATGAAAAATCGAAATAAGTCAACGATTTACTTGTCGTGAACGATTTTCTGCTCACTCCTGTAGAATTTATTAAAGGTGTTGGTCCACAGCGTGCGGAGTTGTTGCGCAATGAACTTGGATTGGCAACAGTCAATGATTTACTGCACCATTTTCCATTTCGATATGTTGATCGCTCTGTTTATTACAAGGTCAAGGATTTACCATATGCGGATTTTGCCATTCAGCTGAAAGGAAGAATAATCCAGGTAAGTGAATCGACAGCAGGCGCACGTCAAAAGAAACTTGTAGCGAAATTTCAGGACGAAACAGGAGTTATTGATCTGGTTTGGTTTCAAGGTGTTAAATGGATTAAGCCATTGCTAAAGACAGGTGTTGAATACCAGATGTACGGTAAAGCTAGGTTATACGGCAATCAATGGAATGTGGCGCATCCAGAGTTAACGGAATGGTCGGAAGTTGACAAAAGAACCGGACTTCAGCCTATTTACTCGACTACGGAAAAGCTAACCTCTAAAGGATTGCATTCCAAAGGGTTGGAGAAAATTATCTCGCAAGTCGCGCTTCAATTAAAAGGTCGGATTCCTGAAACATTGACAGCCGAGCTTATTCAAAAACACCGGTTACTTTCCAAAGAACAGGCACTTTATTTAGTTCATCGACCGAACTCAACGGATGACTTTACACGCGCCAGAACAAGATTGAAGTTGGAAGAATTGTTTTTCCTTCAATTGGAATTGCTTATTCGAAAGCAAATCGGTCAGCGAGCCATGAAAGGGCACGTATTTGATAAAGTAGGAGAGGTGTTCAATACATTTTACGAACAGCATTTACCTTTCGAATTAACGAATGCCCAAAAGCGCGTGTTGAAGGAAATTCGGCGCGATTGCCATACGGGTATACACATGAACCGTCTTGTTCAAGGGGATGTAGGAAGTGGAAAAACGCTTGTTGCTTTGCTTGCCATGTTGATCGCTTTAGATAATGGTTACCAAGCGGCATTGATGGCTCCTACAGAAATTCTTGCCGGACAACATTACGAAACGATTCAATCACTGCTTGAACCTATGGGCGTTCAGGTTGCTTTGCTTACCGGTTCGACGAAGAAAAAACAACGTGAGCAATTGCACGAAGGGTTAGTCGAAGGACGAATTCAATTGTTGATTGGTACACATGCGTTACTTGAAAATACGGTTCAATTTTCCAATCTTGGTATTGTCGTAATTGATGAACAACACCGTTTTGGTGTGGCTCAGCGCGCACGTATGTGGAGAAAAAACCAAGTCCCACCTCACGTCTTGATTATGACAGCGACGCCAATTCCACGTACATTGGCCATGACTTTTTATGGTGATTTAGATGTATCGGTTATTGATGAATTGCCACCTGGCCGAAAACCAGTCAGCACATTTCACCGGTATGAATCGCATCGGTTGAGGTTGTTTGGTTTTATGAAGGAACAAATTGCTTTGGGTAGACAAGTATATGTGGTTTATCCATTAATTCGAGAATCAGAAACGCTTGATTTCAATAACCTTATGGCAGGTTATGAAGCTATTTCACGCGCATTTCCCCTGCCAGATTATCGCGTGAGTATTGTTCATGGACAGATGAAACCAGAGGACAAGGAGTTTGAAATGCAGCGATTTGTTCGCGGTGAGACGCAAATAATGGTGGCTACAACTGTAATTGAAGTAGGTGTTAACGTTCCGAATGCCTCTGTTATGATCATTGAGAGTGCCGAGCGCTTTGGATTGTCTCAATTACACCAGTTGAGGGGAAGGGTTGGTAGAGGAGCGGAACAGTCCTATTGTATATTAATGACTGGTAATGAGTTAGGCAAAGATACGTTGAAACGACTAGAAACAATGGTGTCCACCAATGATGGATTTGAAATTGCCGAGGTTGATCTGCAGCTTCGCGGACCGGGAGATATTATGGGTACCCAGCAAAGCGGTCTTTTAAATTTAAAAATCGCGGATTTATCCAAAGACAGTCAACTCGTTATAATGGCGCGTGATGAAGCGCGAAATATTCTCGCAACGGATGAGCAATTGTCATTGCCTCAACATGCAATGGTTCGAATTGTATTGGAAGAAATACTTAAATCAAGACCGAATTGGGGTAAGATAGCCTAGAGGTAAATTTCATTGTATTCTTTTTGGTATTTCCCTAGGATTATCTTTCTTTTCAATTTAAGGGTTGGGGTCAATTCATTTGCTTCTACGCTCAATTCTCTTGATAAAAGCGCCACTTTTTTGAGTTGTTCCCAGTTTCCGAACAAGCTATTATACGCATCTACCTCTTTTTGAATTCTGGCAATAACATGAGCATTTGAAACCATAGATTCAGTTGACCCATCGCCTAAATCATGTCCTTTTCGTTTCGCCCACTCAGCAATAAACAGGAAATTAGGCACAATGAATGCAGCTGGAAATTTTTCACCTTCTCCAATAACCATGATTTGTTCAATGAAACGCGATTCTTTGAATTTGTTTTCCATCACCTGAGGGACGATGTACTTACCACCGGATGTTTTAAAGATTTCTTTCTTTCGATCTGTAATCTTAAGGTACACTCCTTCAATGAATTCACCAATGTCACCTGTATGCAACCAACCGTCTTCATCAATTGTTTCTGAAGTTGATTCAGGAAGATTATAGTAACCCATCATAATATTGGGTCCTTTCACTAAAATTTCACCATCGCTAGCGATTTTAACTTCGACATTGTCAATTAACGCACCTACACTTCCAATTCGGATTCCTTTTGTAAAGCAGTTTACAGATACTACCGGTGAACTTTCTGTCAAACCATAACCTTCTAAAATTGGAATTCCTGCGGCTAAAAATATTCGTGCAAGTCGTGGCTGAAGTGCAGCACTTCCAGACGCAATCGCACGAATTTCTCCTCCAAGCGCTTCTTGCCATTTAGAGAATATGAGTTTTCTGGCGATAGCTAGTTTAGCCTTATACATTGGACTTTTGCCTTTTACATCATACGCTTCCCCTAGTTTAACCGCCCAGAAAAACAGTTGACGTTTTACTCCTGTTAAATCGTCTCCCTTCGCTATGATTTTTTCAAAAACCTTCTCTATTAATCGAGGTACAGCAGAAAATACATGCGGTTTTATTTCCCGAATATTGTCTCCGATAGTATCGATTGATTCGGCAAAATGAATCGAACATCCGAGGTGCATGTACAAGTAATGGAGCATGCGTTCATAGATGTGACATACAGGTAAAAACGTTAACACGCGTGAATTTTGATCAGCCGGAATAGGTGGTTCGCAGGCCTCAACATTGGATAAAATATTGCGATGGGACAACATCACACCTTTAGGGTTACCGGTTGTACCAGAGGTGTAAATAATAGTAGCCAAATCTTCATTTTTCACCTCGCGCATCCGATCTTCGACTTGTTCAGGAGTAATTTGCTCGCCAAGAGCCATTAGTTCTCTCCAATGTGTCTGGTTCTCCAAAAGGTCAAAAGAAAATATATATTCTAACGATGAAACATTTGGTTTTACGTGCGCTATTTTGGTTGCTAAATCTTCGTTTCCAACAAAAATAGTTTTGACTTTCGCATCATTTAGAATGTACGTGTAATCGCTTTCTGAAATATTTGGATAAAGCGGTACGACAATAGCACCAACTTGTTGGATAGCGATGTCCATGATATTCCACTCAATTCTATTGGTAGAAACAAGCGCCACATTATCTCCAGGTTTCACACCTAGAGCTATAAGGCCTCGAGAAGCGTTCAATGCTTCTTCAACAAAATCTTTTGTCGATGTAGGTACCCAGACGCCATTCGTTTTTGTCACAAACATGCGATTATTAGGTCTGTTTTTTAACTGGTAATGCGGTAAATCGAATAGACGTTGAGCCAACATAATAAGAAAGACGTTATAGTTTAAAACGAAAGTATAAAAAAATGATCTTTTAAAACTTTAAAATGTTCACTGGTAACCATGAAATATTCGTTCGCAATTTTTGAATGAAAAACGATTGGTATTTTTAGCTCCTGTCTAATAATTTTCAAAGTTTACAGGTGTAACTTTTGGTGTTAGTCGATTGTTTTAACTGCTACTTATCGAAAGCATTGAAGAGGAAAGAGTACAATAGCGTTGTGGATCAATTTAGCGGAAATCTGTATGGATTTGCGCTGAAGTTTCTTCGTAATCAAGAGGATGCTCAGGATATTGTACAAGATGTTTTTGAAAAGTTATGGGTGAACCGTAAAAAAGTAGGCATTGACAAAGCGAAGGCTTGGATGTTCACATGTGCGCACCATGCGATGATCAACCACATTAATCGCAAGAATCGAAAAATTGAGAGTCCAAATGAATGGTTCAGCGAAACTGTTCAGAAGAATGCTCATTTTTTTGAATCAAATCAAGTTGTTGATCGCGCAGTGAGTATTCTGCCGCCAATTCAAAAGAGTATAATTCTTCTTAGAGACATAGAAGGTTATTCTTATGATGAGATTGGAGGAATCTTAGAATTATCTCCCTCGCAAGTCAAAGTATATCTTTTCAGGGCCCGAAATAAAATTAAAAAGCAGTTAAAAGGATTGACAGAACTGGTATGAGTACACCATCATTCTCAAATATAGATCGCTGGTTGTTCGAATGGAAGGAGGGGAATTTGTCACCTCAACAGATTGAGCAATTGGAAACCTTTATTTTGCTTAATCCAGAAATAGAGGTCGATAAGGAAATGTGGGATTTGTCACATGTCGATGCTACACCAAGTGCTTACCCTGATATCGAAAAGTTAAAACGTAAACGGCGCATCACACCACTGCTTTTAAATTGGTCAATTGCTAGTGTGTTTTTAGTCGCTTTATTGGCAACTTTTATAATGACTGAACCTACTGAAACGAAAAGTGCTAAATGGTTAGTAGCGGGCAACTCAACTTCCAGTAGTTCCCAAACTAAAAAAAGTGCAATTCGAAAAGATGCAAATAAAATAAGTTCAGTTGAGCGAAATCAGCAGGTAATTAATCAACACATTAATCAGGATAGGTTAAATGACAATAGCGGATCGATAAATAGTGAATTTGTATTTGAAGTTGCTTCCCAAGGTTCAATGGAGGATGATCTATCCGAACTTCTCATACCGAATGAATTAACAGCATTTACCGTTAAAGATTCAACTCCAACTGATTTTTATGAGTTGAGCACTGACCTTTCTGGAATTGAAACGATACGCGATTCATTTGCGAATAAAAATGGAATTTCCGGAATTGAAACTGTATCCAGTGAAAATATAGAACTGACGTCAGTTACTGCTATTTCAGAATCAGTTGGTTCGAAAAAACATGCTGAGCCTCTTAAACGATCGCAAAAAATTGATCTCTCATTGGAAAAACGTTGGAGGAAGTTTTCTCGAACGGTTCAGCGCATGATGGATAATCCGATTGCCTTGAAAAATGTAAAAGATCCTTTGTTCCTTGTGCCCGCAATGCAACCAATGGATGTGAATTTCGGTTCTGCTGGAAAGCTTTTGTCCAACAGGATTCAAGCAACTTCAAGAGCTCAATGGTTGGGGGAAGAAAACAATCAGTTGATTAGTCAGCTTGCTATTGACGGTTATTCTTATGGAATGAGAGGCGGAATCGGAATTCAAATGAATCATGCATATTACGGAACAGGTGAGGTACAGCATTCAACAATTGGTCTCGTTTATTCGCCGAAAATTTCAATTCATAGAGATGTTATCCTTGAACCGTCA
Organism: Crocinitomicaceae bacterium; assembly: GCA_044375095.1. Classification (GTDB taxonomy): domain Bacteria; phylum Bacteroidota; class Bacteroidia; order Flavobacteriales_D; family Crocinitomicaceae; genus M0103. The sequence goes on along the minus strand of JBILNH010000042.1, from coordinate 6,418 downwards.
CTTCGTTTCAAGATGGGTAATAAAATGCTTAACGCTGATGTGCTGACACCTGGACAGTCTATTGAATTGGAAAGATCAACGGTTCACAACTTATCTGCTGGGAATATTCCAACTGGACGAACATTATGGTACCGTGATTTGGGTGCTGGATTACAAATTAATACCAAGTGGTTTTATATCGGTGGACAAGTTGACAACCTTTTTGGGCATTACGATAATATGTTTAATCCTGACAACAGTCAAGAACGGTCACCATACCATACCATTCTATCCATTGGTACGGAATATGAATCGATTCGAAAAACGTCATCATTTTCACCCTACGTTGTTTACCAGAAAAAAGGAGGTTTAGAAGAAGTTTGGGTTGGTTCACAATTTAGATACCATTGGTTAACTGCAGGTCTAGCTGTTTCCGATGACTTTGAGCCAGCTGCTTCTTTGGGGATTAAATTCAAGCAATTTATGTTTGTTTACAGTGCGGATTATTTGAAGTCTACGCAACTCAATAAAAGTAGTTTATCTCATCAATTAACAATTCGAATAACCACCAAACCTAGTCGTTTTGCACAACGACTTTTAAATCAATTATAGTAAGATGAAAAAAATTGTACTTCTTTGTGTTTTGAGTTTGAATGTGTTGACTTCATTGGCTCAAGATCCAACATTTACGCAATTTTATGCTAATCCGCTTTACCTAAATCCTGCATTAGCCGGATCATACGGTTGTTCACGTTTTGCATTGAATTATAGAAATCAGTGGCCTCAATTATCAGGTAATTATGTGACCTACAGCGCTTCTTACGATCAATATTTCAAGAATATTTCAGGCGGATTCGGAGTCCTTGCCACGCATGATCAGCAAGGTCAAGGAACAATTAGCACATCTATGTTTGGATTGATTTATTCCTACCATGCGAAATTGAATCGGAAATGGAAATTACTTTTTGGTGCTCGAGCGTCCTGGTATCAGAAGTTTTTAGATTGGGATAAGTTGACATTTGGAGATATGATTGATCCACGTCGAGGTTTTATTTATTCCACCGGTGATGTTCCAAGAGGTGGTTCAAGAGGTTTTTTTGACGCATCAGTAGGTGCGGTACTATTCAATAAAAATTTCTTTATTGGATATGCAGGTCATCACTTGAATACTCCAAATGAATCAATGATTGTTGGTGAGTCTAAACTTCCTATGCGACATACAGTACACATGGGAGCAGAAATACAGTTAGGCAAAAAGTCGCGTTATAGAAACACTACCTCTATAATGCCTAATGTCATTTATCAGTACCAGAACGGATTTCAAGAAATCAACATAGGTACATATGTGAAATATGGTGTTTTTAATGCAGGATTTTGGTACAGAAATCGTGATGCGTTTATCATGACATTTGGTATTAACACAGGTAATTTTAGAATAGGTTATAGTTATGACGTAACCGTTTCAAAACTGAATAATGGCGTTTCCGGAGGGTCTCATGAAATCTCACTAGGATTGAATTTGAATTGCCGCAATAAGCCACAATCGTTTAAGACACTTTCGTGTCCTTCATTCTAAGAATGAATAGGCATTGTCAGTGTAAATTCTTGTATTACTGATCGGTTTAACATTAATTGGTTCCCGTTGTTTTTAAATTCTACTGATACAATGTTTGCATCGATAAGTTTCTTCAGGTGATTATGAACCGATGTTATGTTCAGCTCCAGTAATCCTGTTAGTTCCATAGAATTCGCGGTTTGCATTTCGTCAAGAATATGAATGATGCGTATTCTTGCTGGGTGACCTAATGCTCTTCCTACTAATGCTTCATCAATTTCGTTTTTCGAGTAATGTGCGGTTTTGCTTGCTCCCATTTTTTTTTTGTTGAAGGTGAAAAAAAAATGTAGTGGAAAGAAATGATTTCAGTCAAAACTGTTTTTTGTTCAGTAAACTTTGCGATTTTACCAAATCGCGAAATTTAAATATTTAAATATCGCGATTTGGTAAAATCTCGATCGGACTAATCCCTCGAAAAAACTTTTTCTCCTTTCACTACCGTTAACCACGAAAAATTCGCTTCATAACCACCACTTATCCGAATCGGATTTTCTACAATCACAAACGTGGCATCCAATCCCTTTGAAAGAGTCCCGTGATTATTTTCTTGAAATGCAGCAAATGCAGCCCATCTTGTCATACCACTCAAACATTCGAAAAGTGTTAATCCTTCATTCGGATAAAAACCGTTAACAGGCAGATCCTCTTCATTTTTTCGTTGAATTGCAGCATAAATTGTTCTGTATGGATCGGTAACCTCAATTGGAAAATCTGTCCCGATGGCAACCATTCCGTATTGTTGAAGCAATGATTTATATGCATATGCTCCCTTCATTCGGACTTTTCCCAAGCGTGATTCAGCCCAGCGTTGATCGCTAATGGCATGTGTGGGTTGCACCGAAGGAAAAATTGCGTGCTTGGAAAATAATATGAAGTCATTAGGATCCACCACTTGTGCATGTTCAATTCGCCAGCGATGATCTTTGTTTTTCTCAAATGCTCTTCCGTATAAGTCTAGAATGATTTTATTAGTAGAATCACCAATAGCATGCGTATTCATCTGATAGTCAATTTTAAGGCACAATGATGCGATTTCGTCAAGAGATGAAATTGGTGTGGTCAAGACGCCATGGTGATGAGGGTCATCAGAATAAGGTTCTTTGAGTAGCGCGCCGCGCGAACCAAGTGCACCATCCGCAATGACTTTGAAGCTATTGATAACCAGATTTTTATATGTGAATTTTCCGTTCTTGGTAGCAAACGAAATATTCTTTTCACTGGGTAAAAGCATAGCATAGGTGAACAATTTCCATTTTTTAGAATCGACAAGTTCCTTGAAAAGTGCGATGTCTTCAAAGTCAATTCCAGCCTCATGTACTCCAGTAATTCCATATTGAAGCAGTTCTTGTTGTATTTCTAGTAACGCAGACTTCACCTCTTCTTTTGGAAATGGTGGAAGTAGTTTGTATATTGGATTCATGGCGTTATCCACGAGCAGTCCTGTGCATTTCCCGTCTTCTACATGAATAATTCCTCCTGGAATTTTCGTTGATGAGTTAATACCTGCCCTCTTCAGTAAAGCGTCATTCACGAGCATCGCATGACCGTCAATTCGAATCAGACAGACAGGAGTATTCGGAAATAAACTATTCAGTTTTTCATTCGTTGGAAAAGTGGCTGAAGTCCACAAAGATTGATCCCATCCGCGACCGATTACAAACGAACGATTTTGTTTCGATTGGTATTTTTCTAGTCGAACTAAAACTTCATCAAATGACTTTGATCCTACCAAATCTGCACTAAGTAGTTGATCTGCATACGATAAAAGATGCCCATGCGCATCCGTAAATCCGGGATAAATCTCTTTTCCAGATGCATCAATCATTTCATCTGCAGAATATTTGTTTAAGATTTGACGCTCCGGACCAACTTCCACGATTTTCCCATTATCAATAGCCATTGCCTCGAAAACACGATCACCATCTTCCATGGTATGTATGACACCATTGTGTACAATTAGATCAACCGATTTTCCTTTGTAACAAGAAAAAAGAAGGAAAATAAAACTGGCAAAAAATAGATATTTCATCAAGTATAGTTTTTTCAAAGTTACATATTCAATTAAGAAACAACTGTCGCGTAAGCTGTGTTCATAGGCAATTTGAAACAAAGTCGTCAATGCATGCCGGATTGTTTCCTATCTTTGCGATCCAAAATCGGAATTAAATGGAAACCCCGAAAACATACGACCCTAAACTTGCAGAGGCACATTGGTATCAACACTGGATGAACAAGAATTATTTTCATTCTGTTCCAGATGATCGTGAACCGTATACGGTCGTAATTCCACCACCGAATGTGACAGGAGTCTTGCATATGGGACATATGTTGAACAATACGATTCAAGATGTCCTCGTCCGTCGTGCGCGCATGTTGGGTAAAAATGCGTGTTGGGTACCTGGTACCGACCATGCGTCGATAGCAACAGAAGCTAAAGTTGTACAGAAATTGCGTCAGGAGGGAATTAAAAAATCTGATCTTTCACGTGACGAATTTCTTGGTCATGCATTTGAATGGAAAGAAAAGCATGGAGGAATTATTCTCGAGCAGCTGAAAAAATTAGGTGCCTCATGTGATTGGGAACGTACCAATTTTACGATGGATCCTGAGTACTCGGAATCAGTAATCAATGTGTTCATAGATTTATTCAAAAAAGGAAAGATTTATCGGGGAGTGCGAATGGTTAACTGGGATCCAGAGGCCTTAACAGCGCTTTCAGATGAAGAGGTACTCCACAAAGAAGTCAATTCAAAACTGTTTTACGTTCGCTATAAAATCGAAGGCTCTTCAGATGAATGGCTGACAATTGCAACAACTCGACCTGAGACAATTCTGGGAGATTCTGCCATTTGTATAAATCCAACTGATGAACGGTTCAAACATTTGCATGGGAAAAAAGCTATTGTTCCAATTTGTAATCGCGTCATTCCTATTATTCAAGATGAATACGTGGATATGGAGTTTGGAACAGGTTGTTTAAAAGTTACGCCTGCACACGATACAAATGACTACGAGTTAGGTAAGAAACACCAACTGGAGACAATTGATATCTTCCATGACAATGGAACGCTCAATCAATACGGTATGCATTTCGAGGGAATGGATCGTTTTGAAGTGCGCAAAGCCATTGAGAAAGAATTGTATGACAAAGGATATTTGGTTAAAACAGAAGACCATATAAATAAAATTGGGTATTCAGAGCGAACGAATGCAGTGATTGAACCAAAATTGTCACTTCAGTGGTTCGTCGATATGAAAGAGTTGGCTCAACCAGCTTTAGATAATGTAATGAATGGAAACATTCAGTTTCATCCGGAAAAATTCAAAAATACCTACAAGCATTGGATGGAAAACATCAAAGATTGGTGTATTTCTCGTCAATTATGGTGGGGACATCGCATACCCGCTTGGTACTTCGGAAACGGATCAGAAGAATTCGTAGTGGCTAAAACACGCGATGAAGCCATAAAATTGGCTACAGAGAAAGCAGGACGTGTAATTGATGAAAATCAATTGAGACAGGATGAAGACGTCTTGGATACTTGGTTTTCGAGCTGGTTGTGGCCAATATCCGTATTCAATGGATTGACGCAGCCAAATAACAATGAAATCAAGTATTATTATCCTACGAATGACCTTGTTACGGCACCTGAAATAATGTTTTTTTGGGTGGCACGTATGATTATTGCGGGTTATGAATACATGGGTGATATTCCATTCAAACATGTTTATTATACAGGAATTGTTCGCGATAAATTGGGTCGTAAAATGTCCAAATCATTGGGAAATTCTCCGGATCCTCTTGATTTAATTGAAAAATACGGTGCAGACGGCGTTCGAATGGGAATCTTAATTTCTTCGCCAGCTGGAAACGACCTTCCATTTGATAGCTCTCAGTGCGAACAAGGAAGGAACTTTACCAATAAAATATGGAATGCGTTTCGTTTGGTCAGTTCGTGGGAAGTGATTGATACAGAACAACCTAAATCATCTACAAAGGCAATTGAATGGTTCAACGCGAAGTTCAATAAACAATTAGCTGAAATCAATGACCTATTTGATAAGTTTCGAATTTCAGAGGCGCTAATGTTGACGTACAAATTGATTTGGGACGACTTCTGTTCGTGGTACCTCGAAATGGTTAAACCTGGGTATGAGCAGCCAATTGATAAGCATACGTTGGAGGCAACAATCAACTTCTTTGAGAAATTGCTTCAGATTGTACATCCTTTCACACCGTTTATTGCCGAGGAATTGTGGCATCAGTTGCGGGATAGAAAGGAGGGAGAAGACATCATCATCTCTGCTTGGCCGAAAGTGGAAGAACTCAATACCAGCGTTCTCTCTGGATTTGAATACTGCGAGCAAGTGATTACGGAAATTCGGACCATTCGGAAGCAACAGTCAATTGCGAACAAAGTGAAGTTGGATTTATTCGTAAAAAAGAATAATGAATTCGATGATTCTTTTGATTCGGTAATCATCAAAATGGGAAATCTTACGCAATTGGCCTATAGTTCTGATAAAATTGCCAATTCCAATTCATTTATTGTTGGTGGAAACGAGTACTTTATACCTTTTGGTGAAACAATTAATGTGGAAGCTGAACGGTTGAAAGTACAAGAAGAATTGACGTATACAAAGGGCTTTTTACAAAGCGTTCAGAAGAAGTTACAAAACGAGAAATTCGTGAATAGTGCTCCTGAACAAGTTGTGTCTATCGAACGGAAAAAAGAACAAGATGCGCTAGGTAAAATAGCATTACTTGAGGATAAATTAGCGTCCTTGAAGTAGATTTCAGCTAGTTGTTCGTAAACAAGACTT
>JBILNH010000145.1:0-6173 GCA_044375095.1 Crocinitomicaceae bacterium | reverse complement strand
TTTGTGGTCCCACCTGGGCTCGAACCAGGGACCACCTGATTATGAGTCAGGTGCTCTAACCAACTGAGCTATAGGACCGTGTTGCACGAATGCAACGTTATTTCAATTTTCTCCATTCCATTCAATCGTTATTGAATATGGGAGTGCAAATATACATTAATGATTGAAAAAGTTGAAAGAGTTTGTTTAAACTTTGTTCACTTTCATACGCAAACTGCCCATAAAAATGACACCTAGTAAGATTGTCGCGAAAATCAAGTGGCTGGTTTGAACCAATCCCGGCATGTCCGCATAGGCAAGTAATACTCCGCTAACTAGCTCAAGCACAAGCACTAGGAAAGCCGAACGAATCAACAGGTGTTTACTTGTGCGTTCATTTTGGTAGGTCATGTAGGCCATTAAAAGCAACACCAACCACGAAAAACTGCGGTGAATGATGAATTCCCAACCGAGTTGGTCTGTCCAGCTATCACGACCGTATCCCATTTTCGTCAGGTTGTCTATGTGCTCGCGTACTTGCGTACCGAGGAACATTTGATAAAACGTGATAACGAGAATGATCCACGTGAGCCATTTTATAGTGGCTGAAACGGCAATCTGTTTTTGCTGAGCAGGACTAACCAAATAAATGAGGTACAGTTGCAAACCAATAATGATCAACGCCAATAAAAGATGGACAGTAATTGTCCAAGGAACTAAATTCGACGCAACGACAATAGAACCGAACCACGCTTCCAGTCCCATTAGAACTAAATTGATTCCAGCTAAAAGAAGGATCTTCCGTTTTCTGTAGTACCTGATCATCCAGACAAAACCGAAAAGCATGGCGTTACCTGCAAGAAAGCCCAGTAACCTATTCACATACTCTATGTAGGTTTTGCGCGAATTGAAATCTTCTTCAATCAATAAGGTAGGATCATTTTCTACCTTTTGAGCTGTTTCATTTAATCCGATACGCCTCAAAAAAGAACAGAATTTAAAGATTTTTTTTGATCGTTTTTCGGCGTAAATTTCCTTATAATTTTCTGGCAGTTGCGCTTTTTCTGTTGGTGGAACCCATTGTCCAAAGCACTTCGGCCAATCGGGGCATCCCATTCCACTTCCGGTTATTCGAACGAAACTTCCTGCAACGACAACGAGGTAAATGAGGATCAGGGTGATCCATTGAAAACGGATAAAGCGAGGGGTGAAATGCATGGTGTAAATTTACGCAATCTGAGCGTTTTTGCGATTTCGCGATATTTAAATATTTAAATTTCGCGAAATCGTAAATTTTCCAAAGCCATTTGCCCAAAAATTAAACCTTCCCAGCAATGATCTCTTCCACAACTAACGGATCTAGTAGCGTCGACGTATCACCCAATTGTTCCAATTCTCCCTCTGCAATTTTCCTTAAAATTCGGCGCATAATTTTTCCGGATCGCGTTTTAGGCAGTCCACTAACCAGCTGAATTTTATCTGGGATCGCAATTCGACCGATTACTTTTGAAACAGCTTCTACGAGCTCTTCCTTTGTAAACTTTTCGTCATCACTCGGTTTTTCCAATACAACGAATGCATAGATCGCCTGACCTTTGATGGCATGCGGATAACCTACTACCGCTGATTCAACCGCTTCTGGATGGGTATTGAGCGCATTTTCAATTTCTGCCGTTCCAAATCGGTGGCCTGAAACATTAATCACGTCATCAATACGCCCGATTATTCTATACATGCCGTTTTCATCGCGTTTCGCCCCATCGCCGGTAAAATAGTACCCTTTGTAATGGCTGAAATAGGTCAACTTGCAACGTTCATGGTCTCCATACGTTGTTCTTAGCATCGATGGCCAAGGGGATTTTATGCAAAGGTATCCTTCCACATTTGGTTCATGGATTTCATTGCCTTCTTGATCAAGCAAAACAGGAGCGATTCCAGGTAAGGGGTAACCGGCAAAACTTGGTTTCATTGGCGAAAGATTGCCAAGACCAGAGATCATGATACCACCCGTTTCTGTTTGCCACCAACTGTCTGCTATCGGACAATTTTCCTTTCCAACATGCAAGTAATACCATTTCCAGGCCTCTTCGTTTATAGGTTCACCAACAGAACTAAGAACTTTCAGCGAATCCAAACTGTATGGGAGGACATGTTCTTGACCAAAACCCATTAATGACCGGATGGCAGTAGGAGCTGTAAGGAACTGGTTAACGCCATGTTTATCGATGATTTGCCAAAATCTGCCAGGATCAGGATAGGTGGGAATGCCTTCAAACATGACCGTAGTTGCACCATTTAACAAAGGACCGTAGACAATGTAAGAGTGTCCCGTTATCCAGCCGATGTCAGCCGTGCACCAATAGACGTCATTATCCTCATATTGAAAGACATTTTTAAAGGTGTACGCCGTATATACCATGTAACCACCGCACGTATGAACGACGCCTTTTGGTTTACCTGTAGACCCTGAAGTATATAAAATGAACAAATTGTCCTCTGCATCCATCTCCTCCGCTTCACACGATATAGGTTGATTTTGAACTACTTCATGCCACCAACAATCACGTCCAGGCTGCATTTCTGGCGACCAGTTCACACAGTTTAGTACGATTACAGATTCAATACTTGTGCATTCTTCAACGGCCTCATCGATAATTCGTTTTAATGGGATTTGCTTGGTTCCTCGATTTAATCCATCAGCAGTGATGATCATTTTGGCTTGCGCATCATTGACACGGTCGGCGACTGAAGAGGCTGAAAACCCGGCAAAAATTACAGAGTGAACAGCGCCAATTCGCGCACAGGCTAATACGGCTATTGTCAATTCAGGAACCATAGGCATGTAAATACACACGCGATCTCCTTTTTCAATTCCTTTTGATTTCAACGCATTGGCAAACTGACATACCTGATCATGCAATTCCCTGTAGGTAATTTTTCTTACGCTATCTTTTGGATCATTCGGCTCCCAAATTATGGCTGTCTTGTCCCCTTTGTCAACTAAATGGCGATCTAGGATGTTTTCCGTAATGTTCAATTTTCCACCAATGAACCATTCTATTTTAGGTTCATCAAAATTCCATCTAACAACTTCATCCCATCTTTTTTTCCAGGTAAAATGATCGGCGATGCTCTCCCAAAATTCCGATGGATTCTCAAGACTCATGTTGTAGCTCGCTTGGTAGTCTTCAAAGCTTGTTATGTGAAATGGGGGATTCATAGAGTTAATTCAATTTAATTCAACTAAATCTAGCAACTTTGGAGCAATTGAGAAAAAACATTTTTTTATTTCAAGGTGTTGTATGAATGAAAACAACTGCATGAATGAACCGAAGAAAATAGGAATTGTAGGCGCAGGATGGCTAGGTCTTCCCCTTGCTGAACATTTTATAATCAAGGGATATAAGGTTTTTGCTACAACCACCAATGAAGAAAAAAAGGCAAAACTGACAGAATTAGGAATTCAATCAGCATTGTATTCAGGGGATATAATCGCTCCTTCTTGGCTCAACGAATTGGATTGGTGTGTGATCAATTTTCCGCCCCGAAAATCAAGTGACTATTCGAAACAGGTAAATGACCTTCTTCATCATATGCCTTCTTCGTGCAAACTCATTTTCACCAGTTCTACAGGAGTTTATCCACAGGAATCTGGTATGATTACTGAGGAAAGTGAAGTCGATCATCACCATGTGGTTTCCTTGGCTGAAAAAGTCATTCAGCATGCAAACCGTCAATGGTATATTTTGCGTTTGGCCGGATTGGTAGGGTCAGATAGAAATCCAGTCCATTTTTTAAGCGGCCGCGAAGTAAGTAATGGTCAACACCCCGTTAATTTAGTGGATCAACAGGATTGTATTCAAGCCATCAGTACGTTGGTCGAGAGCAATCTTTCGAGTCAAGTATTCAATTTGGCGTATCCGAATCACCCTTCGAAAAAGGCATATTATACAGAAAAAGCAGAAATATTGGGATTAGTCCCTCCTGTTTTTAGTTATGGAGACTTACCCGGAAAAACTATCGACGGTTCTAAAATTACCAGATTGACTTCGTTTAACTACAACTATAAGCCATAGATTTTACAAGAAATTGACGCGTTTAAGACAACATTTAAATTATTTTTACGTCTGATTGTTATGCTAAGGTCAGCTATCCTCTTTATACTAATTTTACTGTCGACATACAGTAAGGCTTCACATATTGTTGGAGGAGATATTTACTACGATTACCTTGGAAACAATAATTACCGGTTCTATATAACTGTATATCGGGATTGCCTTTCAACCGGTGCCGCATTTGATGACCCTTTGTCGTTGGGAATTTATACGCAAAACAACTCGCAACCTTTTCAAACACTATCATTAGGCTTTCCCGGAAGTGTTGTTCTGCCTGTTGTATTCAATAACCCCTGTGTGACACCCCCAACCAATATTTGTGTTGAAAAGGCTGTTTATACTGTTGTTGTCAATTTACCGCCAATTCAAGGTGGATATACGGTTAGTTATCAACGGTGTTGCCGTGGTCCGAATATTACGAATTTATCTCAACCCGATAATACCGGTTTGACGTTAACAGCTCACGTTCCGGGAATTGAAACGGGCGCAATGGTGAACAGCAGCCCAAGATTTACGAATTACCCGCCGTTACTGTTGTGTAATAACGACGACCTCATTTTTGATCATTCCGCGACAGATCCTGATGGTGATCAACTGGTTTATTCATTGGTTTCTCCATGGTCAGGTGCAAATTCTATCAATCCAGCTCCGGTGCCTCCTCCGGGACCACCTTACTTTCCGGTTACTTGGGGTGGAACCTTTAACGCACCAAATCCATTGGGTCCTGGAGCAAGTATTTCCATTGATCCTACAACTGGCGTACTGACAGCCTCACCCCAATTGCTTGGATTGTTTGTTGTTGGAATTCGTGTGCAAGAATACCGTAATGGCGTGTTGATAGGAGAAACCTTGCGCGATTTTCTGTTCCGAGTGTTCAACTGCAGCATTGCCCTGCAAGCGGTTTTGCCTACGCAGGAACAATTACCTACTTTTCAGTCTTACTGCCAAGGATTAACAGTACAATTTGAAAACAACTCATTTGGGGGCACAAATTACGCTTGGGATTTCGGTGTAAACGGAATTACATCTGACGTTAGCACAGCTTTTGAACCAACTTATACGTATCCTGCTAATGGGACGTACCAAGCCATGTTGGTAGTGAATCCAGGTTGGCCATGTACCGATACGGCATACATGAGTGTTACAGTAAATAATGAATTTAATGTTTCCTACTCAGTAGCTGATTCCGTTTGCATAACCAATAACGCCCTCGATTTTTTTGGCGCAACTGATGGTCCTGCAGGAACGCAATTCAATTGGATTTTCGGTCCAACGGCTATTCCAACGGCTACCACAGGTATTAATGCCTTTGATATTGAATTTTATACTCCAGGCTGGGTTCCGGTAACATTAGAAGGCAATTGGGATCAATGTGAAGCTACCTATTTGGATTCCGTTTACCTTTTCCCGGAACCAATTGCGAATATTCAATTGCCTACAGGTTACGAGTGTGAAGGGTTAACGATTGACTTTAATAGTGCGTCAACTGGAGTCATTAATTACGCTTGGGATTTTGGAGTGCCCGGAACAACAACTGACCAAAGTTCTGCAGCATCACCAACCTATACTTTTCCTTCTGGTGGAACGTATACAGTGACGTTAATTGGAAGTTCAAATGGTGCTTGTGCGGATACGGTGACAACTGACATTACGGTCAACGAGCTACTAACTATTGCCTTTACGCACGATGATTCGTTGTGTATAACCAACAACAGTTTTGATTTTGACGGCGCCATGACAGGGCCTTCGTTCACTACGTTTTTATGGAATTTCGGTCCAAACGCATCGATTCCCACATCAACTGATTTAGATGTTTTTAACGTTGTTTTTGATACAAATGGAACAATTCCAATAACACTTACAGCCCAATTTGACAATTGCATCGAAACAGCGACAAGCTCCATTTTTATTTTCCGTGAACCTTCTATAGATTTTTCTGTTGAACCCGGACCGCATTGTGCGCCAGCAGATGTGCAGTTTTTTAACGAGAGTGCAGCAGATTCTCCTTACTTCAGCAATTGGTTTTTCGGTGACGGGTCAACATCAACAATTCAAAATCCTAGTCATGTATATACCCAG
>JBILNH010000024.1:0-21090 GCA_044375095.1 Crocinitomicaceae bacterium | reverse complement strand
AGCATAAATAGCAGTGCAAAAAGGAATTTTAGCATGCGTTAAAGGTAAAGAAAAGGACAATTTCTAACTGTCAGTTAATTGAAATGTTGATAATAAATTCACTCATTCAATTGCTTTTCGATTTCTCTGTAGTCAATTGCTGTAATTTCTTTGAAAGGCTCTTGACATGACAACATGTCCAAAATACGCAATTTTTCAGGGTATTGCTCAGCGGTAATTGTATATTTCACCAACCTACTCCCTATCAGTTGTAGTTCATCAAAAGCTGTCAAGGAGTGAATTTTATACCACACATCTCGTCCAGTCATCCTTCTGAATTGCGGAAAATGAATGTCATTTTTATTCATAAAACAAAGGTATTTAATTTCGAGCTAAATGGTTTACGGCTGAAATATGTACTTTCGTATTGGCCCTGAACTATGACAAAAAAAGAAAAAGCAGCATTTGTTATTGAAGAGTTAGAGCGACTCTACCCTGAAACGCCTGTCCCTCTCGACCACAGTGATTCTTACACATTATTGATTGCTGTTTTGTTATCCGCACAATGTACAGATGCCCGTGTAAATCAAATTACTCCTTTGCTCTTTTCTCGAGCCAATACTCCCGAAAAGATGCGTTTACTTACAGTGGAAGAAATAAGGGGAATTATCAAGCCTTGCGGACTCTCGCCCCGAAAATCGCACGCTATATTTACACTTTCTGAAAGACTTGTTGCTGAATGTAATGGAGAGGTTCCAGCCGATTTCGACTATTTAGAATCACTTCCTGGAGTTGGTCATAAAACGGCATCAGTTGTGATGGCACAAGCATTTGGAGTACCTGCGTTTCCAGTTGACACACATATTCATCGACTCATGACACGTTGGGGACTTACTTCCGGAAAGGATGTCGTTCAAACAGAAAAGGATGCCAAGCGCTTATTTCCTGAAGAAAAATGGAACAAATTGCACCTTCAAATTATTTTTTATGGCCGTGAGTATTCGCCAGCGAGAGGAGCAAAAAAAGCGGTTGATTTTATCACCATGAAAATTGGAACAACAAAAGCCATAAACCAATTATCGTAATGCTATGAACCCAGCAGTCAAAGAATACTTAAGTTCAATTGTTCCTGAAAGAAAAGAGGTTTTTCAACGATTACATGATACCATTTTATCGAACCTCGACCCACAGTTCGACGTTGTGATGAGTTATGGAATGATTGGCTATGTCTTACCTCATTCGGTTTATCCAGCTGGTTACCATTGTGATCCGAAATTACCTTTACCATTTATCAGTATTGCCAGTCAAAAAAGTCATATAGCCGTTTATCACATGGGGATGTATGCCAAAGCTGAATTATTGGATTGGTTTGTTCAATCATTCATTGCAGTTACTGGTAAGAAGCCAGACATGGGAAAAAGTTGTATTCGGTTTAAAAAACCAGAAAATATTCCAATTCCATTGATCGGAGAACTCATCGGTAAAATGACTGCATCAGAATGGATTGCAATATATGAAGAACAACTTAAGCGTTAGGTGCTGTTTGGTTTTTCTTCCAACTCGCATAGAGTAAATACACCCCAACAAGCACAAGTGGAATACTCAACAATTGTCCGGTGTTCAATGCTAAATATTCGTCTCTCGCTGTTTGACCTAGCTTTACAAATTCTACAAAGAATCGTGCTCCAAATACCATAATTAAAAAAGTTCCAATCAAGGATCCTTGGTTTTTCCAAGCATCTTTTTTCCAAAACAGCCACATAAGGACACCAAACGTGATGAAATAACAAATGGATTCGTACAATTGAGCCGGATGTCTGACAGGAATCATTTCCCATGGGCAATCGTAAGGAAAAGGACAGTCGTGGTGAAGAAAACGGAATCCCCAAGGTAATGTGGTAGGTTCACCGACCATTTCATGATTTACTAAATTCCCTAATCGGATAAATCCTGCAGCTAAGGCAATTGGTGCAGCAATTCGATCTAATATCCACAAATAAGATTTATTAACTACTTTTTTCGCATAGATCCACAGAACGATCAAAATCATAGCGGCAGCTCCGTGACTTGCTAAACCACCTTCCCAAACCTTAATTATATCTCCGGGATGAGAAAAATATCCTCTTTCGATTAAGATGCCTTGGTCGGAATACACATCCCAATATGGTCCGTAAAACAATACGTGTCCGAGTCTTGCTCCTACAATTGTTCCAAAAAACATGTACCAGACGAGTTTATCGAGCAGTTCATTTGACACATTTTCCTTTCGGAACATTGGACGGATGACAAAATAACCAAGAAACATTCCACCCATGAACAAGAGTCCATATAAGTTTGGAACCTTCCAACCGTCAACGATTTCGGGAGTCATATCCCAATTAATAGCAAAGATCACTTTTCCTTAATTTGATGTTGCAATACCAAAGGTAATGGTTTTTCCTTGTGCAGTTGGAAAGGTAATTTTTCTGATCTGCCTTTTTTGAAGATTAGATTAGAGTTTGTTTTTCCTTTTCGCAATGCTTTTTGCTCCTCTTCAGGTAAATGAGTAATTTCTTGACATTCAGCTGAACAGCAATTCTCGAAAGTCGACTTACAGGTGTCGCATTGAATGAACAATAAGTGACAGGCATCATTCACACAATTCGTATGCGTATCGGCAGGAGAACCGCATTGGTGACAAACAGCGATAACATCTTCACTAATGCGCTCCCCACGTCGTTCGTCGAAAACGAAGTTCTTACCAATAAACTTATTTTCGATTCCTTTTTCTCTGCACTCGTTCGCATATTTTATAATTCCACCTTCCAATTGGTGTACGTTTTTAAATCCGCGGTGCTTGAACCATGCTGAAGCCTTTTCGCAACGTATACCACCAGTGCAATACATGACCAGATTTTTATCTTCATTCCCTTTAAGGTAAGTATCCTCGATATATGGAAGTGATTCTCTAAATGTATCTACGTCTGGCAGAACAGCTCCTTTGAAATGGCCCACCTCCGACTCATAATGATTTCGAAAATCGATAAGAATGGTGTTCGGATCGTCGGTTAATTCATTGAATTCTTGTGCATCTAGGTGTTTTCCTTTGTTCGTTACATCGAATGTTTCATCGTTCAATCCATCAGCCAAAATTTTGTCTCTTACCTTGATTTTAAGTTTGAGAAACGGGAATTCTGCCTCAGCATCATCAACAGCAATATTTAATCGAACCTCATTAAGGAAATCGATTTGATACAACTCTTCACGAAATTGATCGAGGTGATGGAGGGGTACTGAGATTTGTGCGTTAATGCCTTCTTTGGCGACATAAGTTCGACCGACTACATCTAGATTTGACCACAATTGAAACAAATGATCTCTGAATAAACGAGGATTGGGTATGTTGGCGTATTGGTAAAATGAAATGGTTACGAATTTGTAACCCATTGACCGCCATTTAGCCTCAAGTTCCTCTTTATTTAACGTATTCCACAGTTGCATGCTATGTATAGTTTAAATGAAAGAATGGCCAAATTTAATTAATTCTCCTAAATTATTCAGGAATCGATGGAACTATTGAACTGTAATCATGTGTATTTTTACCCGCATGATGCAAGAATTCATAAAGGAATTAAACGCGTGTTTTGAACGTCCATTACCTGGCATCAGAGCGCACCAAGATTATGCACCTGAAGGCAGAGAAATTAATCCGTCAGCCTTGCCAATACATACTTACCGAAATTCAGCTGTTGCAGTTATTTGCACCTTTTTTGAAAATCAACCTTCCCTCATTTTAACGAAACGAATGCCGTATGATGGTGTTCATGGCGGTCAAATAAGTTTCCCTGGTGGAAAAATAGAAAACGACGACCCTACGAGTGAACATGCCGCGCGAAGGGAAACACGGGAAGAAATTGGATGGTCGTTGGAAACACATCACTTGATAGGTAAACTTACCGATGTGTATATTCCTGTGAGTAAATTTCGTGTAGAGCCCTATTTTTACCTTATTGATGAACTTCAGGACTTCCAATTAAATCCGAGAGAAGTAAGTGAGATCATACCGTTGCCTGTTGATTTTCTCGTTAGCCAAAATAGCTCAAGAAATGTCACTATTCCTTTAGCAGGAAAAAGTGTTTTAAAAGGTGTTCCTGCATTTGTTTATAATGAACACATTATTTGGGGAGCGACTGCCCTAATGCTCGGCGAAATCAAAACGATGCTTATGCAGCAACGTTAAAAACGAAAACGCATACATCCAAATGCCGCTGATATACTATTCGAATCTTTCATGAAGAAGGATAGCGCATCGTAACTTGAGATTCCAAATTCATAGGTTCCATTTTTAAGAATGAAATTAATTCCAACAGGAACGTTGCTTTTGTATATCCCACCACCAAAATAACCAGCTGAAAGTGCCAACCATTTAACCGGTCGAATTTCCGCTCCGCATGAAATCACTGGATTTGCAAAACTGCCCGGATTATTTCGATCAAACGGTGCAACAAAATCAGCACCAATTTTAAATCGTTGTCCAAATTCCATACTTGCTCCTAAGCGAAAATCAGCGGGATTTTCCACGGTATATTTTTCTTCACCAACCAATGAAAGTAATCCGCCGTTTTTCAACAATTGGTTAACGGACTGCGTGACGTTGTAGTCGCTTAACCCATCTATTCGCAGGGTAGTAAGCAAGGTGTCATTCACTCGGTAAACATTTCTCTTATATGTTACTTGACCAATATTATTTACCGCTGCAGAAACCTTAAGTTTTCCAAAAAATTTCACGCTAACTGCCAAGTCTATTCCGTACCCATTTCCGACCACCGACGGTAAAAAGCTTCCCTTTTGGGTATAAGATGAACTATTTGTCAGCGCGACATTTCCATAATCAATATTGAAATTGGGGGACATTGAAGCATACATAAACAAACCATCGTCAGTAGATTCCATATTAAACATCGCAACAGACTGAATAAACCGTCCGCCAATTCCTCCATATACCGCAAAACTAGAATCGTTTCCGAATAACTTACGTCCATACCCAAAACTGTAATGGCGGTTCCAAGAAGCACGAATTGTCGATCCTTTGGTGATTTCTGACAGATTTAATGGAACTGCAATTGTTCCCTGAATTACCGCACTTAACGTGTCCTCTGACAGATTTATACTGTTGGCAATTGTCGTCGTATCACCATTAAATACAACGGTCAATGAATCAAAGTAATCAGCCAATTTACCTCTGAACAATAAGTCCGTCGTTCGCTCATTGAATTTAGAATACCATCGGTAATTCTCGCTTATATTGATAGCAATGCCACCGAAACGCTCATGTTGATAAGCAGCACCAAACCAGTTGTAATTAGCGAAAATGGTTAATCCAGCCTCGGCATAATCGGCAGCTGCAGCTTGTTGCTTTTGCCAATCGATGTTGGAGGTATTACCGTTTTGTACCGAAGTTCGAATTGTTTTATATAGATTTCTCAGTTTATCGGAATTGAGTGAGTCAGAATAAATTCCAGCGCCAAACTCCGTCAAGCCCATGGTAAATTTCTTTCCTTCATACCCTGTCCCCCAGCCCAAGGCAGACACGTTTATTCCTAAAGAGTGGTAGTCAGTTACGGCAGTGGTAGCGTATCCCTTTCCAACAGCAGTATATGAAAAACCCTGTGTTTGAGCATTAAGTAAAGTGGAAAAAAGTACAGTAAACGAAAAGGAAGTAATCGACTTGATCATAGACGAAATTTTTGTCGAAGTTAGTGATTAGGAAATGACAAAAAACAAAAAGAGGAACAAATCCATTGGGAACTGTTCCTCTTTCTGCTAAACCATGCTAAAACTATAAAACCTAAAACTACAACTATGAAATTGTGCTTTACGATACAAATATACAGTTCCTTTTTGAACCGACGACATTCTTAGTTGGAAAAAAATGTTAAATAATTGATTTATCCAAGGGCGACATCTAAAATCATCATCACTAAGAAGCCTCCGATAAAGCCAAGCACAGCAACATCAGTGTATTTATCTCGCTGTGTCTCCGGAATAACTTCCTCTACAACTACAAATATCATTGCACCGGCAGCAAATGCTAGCGCAAAAGGTAAAATGGGCTGCATGTATATAACTGCCATTGCACCGATTACTCCAGCTACTGGTTCAACAATTGCTGATAATTGTCCATACCAAAAACTCTTTTTTCTGGATGCACCCGCCCTTCTTAACGGCATAGCTACAGCGAATCCTTCGGGGAAATTTTGAATACCAATACCTATGGCAAGAGCAATTGCCCCAGTAAATGTGGCATCTTCCATTCCGAGTGAAGCTGCACCAAACAAAACGCCCACTGCTAATCCTTCTGGAATATTGTGAAGTGTAATAGCCAAAACCAACAATGCCGTTTTGTGCAGCTGCGTTTTAACCCCCTCTTTCTCGTCCTCTCGAAAATTGATATGCAAGTGAGGAAGCTGTTTATCCAAGACAAATAAGAATAACGCGCCGAGTAAAAATCCAACGGCAGCAGGTGCCCAGGACCAACCTGGATACATTTTCTCCGACATTTCTATCGCTGGATTTAATAGCGACCAAAAACTGGCAGCGACCATAACTCCACCTGTGAATCCAAGCATGCCATCAAGAACACCCCGATGCATATTTTTAAAGAAGAAAACGAGTGAAGCTCCAGCAGCAGTGACCAGCCAAGTAAATGTCGTTGCAATCAATGCTGCAACTACTGGATCAATAGACATAAAAAACAATTCGATCTCTTTCATCTATCTTATTTTTGTCAAAAATACGGAACAATCAGTAAACTAAATTCTATTTTCAATGATTGGGAAGAAATCCCTATCTTTGCACACATTTTTTCAATACTTAAACAATAAATAATGGCGACAAATCGAACATTTACCATGTTGAAACCAGATGCAATCGAAAACGGGCATATGGGAAAAATCATCGACATGATCATCCAGGCAGGATTCGAAATCAAGGCAATGAAATTGACACGCTTGACCACAGAACAAGCACAAGAATTTTATGCTGTTCATTCAGATCGTCCGTTTTACGGAGAATTGGTTGAATACATGACTTCCGGACCTATTGTTGCAGCCATTTTAGAAAAAGAAAACGCAGTAGCAGATTTCCGTGCATTAATTGGCGCTACCGATCCTGCTGAAGCAGCTGAAGGAACAATCCGTAAATATTATGCTGAATCAAAAGGACGCAATGCTGCTCACGGTTCTGATTCTGATGAAAATGCAGAAATCGAAGGGAAATTTCATTTTTCAGCTAACGAAATCGTATAATCACCTCACTAACTTGATTACAAAGGCTGTTTCTTACGAAGCAGCCTTTGTTTTTTATTAAAAATCCGAGGTACAATTTGTACATTTGACTTTATTGAAATTTCATCCAATGCAGGCATACTCCTACACCGTTAAAGACAGATTCCTCCGCTATGTGCAAATCGACACAACGGCCGATCCATCCTCAACTTCTTTCCCGTCGACTGAAAAACAAAAGGATCTCGGTAGACTTTTAGCCGATGAATTAAAATCGCTAGGTATTGTGGACGCAGAAATGGACGAATGGGGGTATGTTTTTGGTACGATTCCTTCAAATAGCAACCGAGAAGGATTGCCAACTATTTGTTTCTGTTCACACATGGATACTGCACCGGATTGCAGTGGCACAGGTGTTAAGCCCCTTGTGCACAATTCATTCAACGGACAGCCAATTGTACTTCCGGATGACCATTCACAAGTTATAACTGTAGATCAACATCCTTACTTAAGAGAAAAAATTGGTGATGATATAATCACAGCCAGTGGAACAACCTTGCTTGGTGCTGATGACAAAGCCGGAGTGGCTATAATTATGGATCTCGTAAACTTTTTACAAGCACATCCAGAGATCAAGCACGGTCCAATTCGCATACTTTTCACACCAGATGAAGAAGTCGGTCGCGGAGTGGAACACTTGCGTATGGAACACCTTAATGCAGACTTTGGTTACACATTAGATGGCGGGAAATTGGGTGATATAGAGGATGAATCGTTCTCAGCGGATGAAGTCGTCATTTCGATTCAAGGAATTAGCGCACATCCCGGTTATGCGAAAGGCAAAATGATCAATGCCATAAAAGTAGCATCCGCTTTTATCGACGCGCTTCCGAAAGATCGCTGGTCACCGGAAACAACATCTGGTCGAGAAGGCTTTGTTCATCCAACACATGTAGAAGGTGGACTTGAGCAAGCAAGCGTTAGTTTCATAATTCGCGATCATGTTACCACTAAACTAGTTGATTACGAGAGAGAATTAGAAAAAATTCTACAAGAAACGATTGCACAATTTCCTGGAGCTGGTTATACCTTTAAGGTAAATGAACAATACCGCAATATGAAAGAAATTATACAAACCGTTCCATTTGTTACAGATTATGCCATTGAAGCCATGAAGCGCGCTGGAGTTAACCCTCGACCAATGATCATTAGAGGCGGTACAGATGGTTCGCGTTTATCATTCATGGGGTTGCCTTGTCCAAATATTTTTACTGGAGAAATGGCTATCCACTCGAAGCATGAATTTGTAAGCGTACAGGACATGCAAAAGGCGGTCGACACCTTAATCGAATTGGTTCAAATCTGGGAACAGCATTAAAGAAGTATGGATCATCGATTGTTACTTAAAGAAATCAATACGGGGAAACTGGAGAAAGTGTATTTTCTTCACGGAGAAGAGCCGTATTTTATTGATCAGTTGACAGATGCCATCCAGAAAGTGGCACTTGAGGAACATGAACGTGATTTCAATCAGGTGATACTTTATGGGAAAGATGCCGAACCATTGAGTCTGATTTCTGAATTGAAAGGATTTCCGATGATGGCCGCTCGTAAGCTTGTCATTCTAAAAGAGGCACAAGATTTTAAAGAAATGGATAGCCTTGAGAATTACGCGGAGCAACCTTCTGAAACGACGATTTTCGTTGTCAATTATAAGTACAAAACCTACGACTCACGCAAGAAATTAGT
Source organism: Crocinitomicaceae bacterium (assembly GCA_044375095.1). Classification (GTDB taxonomy): domain Bacteria; phylum Bacteroidota; class Bacteroidia; order Flavobacteriales_D; family Crocinitomicaceae; genus M0103. Next base: position 12,100 of record JBILNH010000024.1, on the reverse strand, counting down.
TAAATCTGTTGCAAAGAATGGTATTGTTTTCAAATCGGATAAAGTAAAAGAATACCAGCTTGCCGATTGGATTCAAACCTATGTGAAGTCGACTGGATTTGGAATAACGTCAAAAGCATCGATGTTATTAGTCGAGTTTTTGGGGAATGACCTCGCACGAATTGTCAATGAGCTGGACAAATTGGCCATAATTCTTCAACCGGGTACAGCCATAAATGATGTGCATATAGAGGAAAACATAGGGATATCAAAGGACTACAATGTATTTGAATTGAATAATGCGCTTGCCGTGCGTGATGCATTAAAGGCTTTTCGAATAGCTGATTATTTTGAAGGAAATCCGAAAGCTGGTAGATTGGTGGTGATTATCCCAACGGTATTTAAATTCTTCACCCAGTTAATGCGCATCCACTTTTTGCCCAATAAGTCCAGAGAAGCGATTGCTTCCGCGCTAAAAGTACATCCATTTGTTGCTGGAGAATTGGTGAATGCATCACGAAATTATAATCCAAAGCAACTGGCGCATATTGTAAATGTCTTACATGAATACGACCTTAAATCAAAAGGTGTGGGAAATACAGGGGCATTTACGGAAGGGGAATTGTTAAAAGAGATGATTTTCAGAATTTTACACTAATGCATCGGTTTTACGTTTCAGAAATTGCGATTGACACTACTTTCTTCACCTTAAATGAAGAGGAATCTAAACACGCTTGCCGGGTTTTACGATTGAAAATAGGTGATGTAATAGAACTTGTTGATGGAAGAGGGAATTTATTTTCATGCACCATCACAGAGGACCAACCCAAGCGTTGCACTGTTGCAATTAATGATGTGTACTCAGAACCCAATCTACCCTACTCCTTGCATTTAGCTTTGGCTCCAACAAAAAACATGGATCGCATGGAATGGTTCGTTGAAAAGGCGACTGAAATTGGTGTGACTCATTTATCTTTTTTGCGTACAAAAAATTCTGAACGTCAGCAGTTGAAGCTTGATCGGCTGGAAAAAATTGCCATTTCTGCAATGAAACAATCAAAGCGGTTGGTGTTACCTACTCTTTATGAACTTGAAGACTTCAGGTCATTTATTTCAACGCATCCGAACGGATTAATAGCACACTGTATTGAAGGAAAGAAAGGAAGTATTCGAGAAGACATAAAATTGGAAAACTGCCCTATACTCATTGGACCAGAAGGAGATTTTACATTGGATGAAATTAATTATGCTTTTGCAACTGGATATAAACCAGTAACTTTAGGTAACCATCGATTACGCACAGAAACAGCGGCATTGTATGCTTGTGTGGAAGCCGCATTAACTTTTGGAATTTAATATGAAGAACTTTTTATACGGATTACTTGTGCTGTGCTTTACATTCACCGGAACAAACAACAATAGTTTTGCGCAGGGAAGCTTTCAACTTGCTGTATTAAAATATAACGGTGGTGGAGATTACTATGCCAATCCATCTGCCCTTCCTAACTTGATTGAATTTTGTAATCAGCAACTGGGAACGAAGATGACAAAAGATGTTCCCTATGTCGAAGCTGGAAGTCCGGACCTATTTAATTATCCATTGATTCACATGACTGGGCATGGAAATGTAGTGTTTTCCGGACAAGAAGCGGCAAACTTGAGAAAATACTTGCAATCAGGCGGTTTTTTGCACATCGATGACAATTACGGAATGGATCAATTTATTCGCGTTGAATTGAAAAAGATCTTTCCTAACAATCAACTCGTTGAATTACCATTCAACCACCCTATTTTTCATCAGAAATACAACTTCAACGGTCTTCCTAAAATTCACGAGCATGATGGAAAACGACCACAAGCATTTGGCATTATTGATAACGGAAGATTAGTGGTATTGTACACATTCGAAACCGACTTGAGTGATGGATGGGAGGATCAGCCTGTTCACAATGATCCTCAAGAAAAGCGACAACAAGCCCTTCAAATGGGCGCAAATATTGTCATGTATGCGTTCATGGAATAAACTTACTGGATTTTTAGTTGGAAGTCTTCTATGTTTATCGCTTCCCAAAATTGCTGAATCAAAAGTTGTCTTACCCGATGTGTTCGATAACAATATGGTCATCCAACAATCCAGCAACCTACGGTTATGGGGTGTAGCTAAACCGCAGAAATTGGTTAAAATTAAAGCCAGTTGGAACACAAAGGAATACAAAATACAGACGTATAAAGATGGTAAATGGAGTGTAACAATCCCAACCCCAGCTGCGAGTTTCACCCCTCACACCATTCGTTTTGATGATGGTCACATTACGTTACTAAGAGGGATATTAATTGGTGATGTCTGGTTTTGTTCCGGACAATCGAACATGGAAATGACATTCAAAGGATTTACCAATCAACCCATCGATCAAGCGGAACGAATGATTCAAGAATCTTCGAATTCTCAAGCAATTCGCATGTTCAAAGTCAAACGCAATTCAGCCGAGTCTCCTTCCCAAGATGGCATAGGGAAATGGCTACTTGCCGGACCGTCCACCTTGGAACAATTCAGTGTTGTTGCCTACTCGTTTGCAAAAAAGCTTCATGAAGAATTAAAAATTCCAATTGGAATCATTCATTCAAGCTGGGGTGGTTCAAGCGTTGAAGGTTGGATGAATCGCGATTTAGTAGACAATTACTCCGATATGAACTTGAACGAAGACATACCCGATAGCGAAAACTGGCGAAAACCTTGCGTGATGTATAATGGTATGCTCAAACCATTTGTCAGAGTTCCCATTAAAGGATTCATTTGGTATCAAGGAGAAGCAAACATTGATCGTTACAGCACATACGCCAACAAACTGACCGACATGATTAATCTATGGCGTTTTGAATGGAAATTAGGCAAACTTCCGTTCTACCTAGTAGAAATCGCACCCTATATGTACGAACACCCGGTAAATGCAGCAAAATTGCGCGAAGCTCAGCAGCAAACAGCACGTCAAACAGACAAGACCTGGATCGTTTGTACAAATGATTTGGTCAGACCGGATGAAGCCAATATCGTTCATCCTTCACAAAAGGAGCCAATTGGTCAGCGTCTAGCGAATTTGGCATTGAAAAACACGTATGGTAGGGATTTATCTTGTTCTGATAGTCCGACATATTCATCTATCGAAACCAAGGGCAATCGTGCAAAAATTTACTTTTCAAATACGTACGATGGCTTACAAAGCAAAGGTGAATTTGGTGGATTTGAAGTAGCTGATTCGAATCAGGTATTCCTTCCTGCTCAAGCAAAATGGCACGCTAATGGGGCTATCGAAGTTTTCCATGCCGACATTTCAAACATTGCGTCTGTGCGCTATTGCTTTAAGAACTATAGCGTAGGATCCATTAAAAATAGTTGCGGATTGCCACTTTTTGATTTCCGCACCGACAATTGGTAAACCTTACATTCGGTTAGGAACTTCTATTCCCAATAATCGCATGGATTGACGAATGACTTTAGCCACATTCGCACTTAATGCCAAACGCATTCTTTTTTTATCCTCGTCCGTCTCAATCATAATCGAAACTGATTGGTAAAAATGGTTATACGCTTTCACTAATTCGTACGTGTAATTCGCTAAAACAGCTGGAGAAAGGTCACTTGCAGCTTCATTCATGTGCACTGGAAATTCAGTGAGCCACTTCAGCACATCTCGTTCTGAAGGCTCTAAAACAGACGGATTAAACTCCAATGTACTATTTTCAATAACTCCAGCTTTTGCAAGAAGTGATTGAATACGCGCGTGGGCATATTGAATGAACGGTCCTGTATGTCCATTAAGTTCAATCGATTCTTCCGGATTAAACAACATGCGTTTTTTTGGGTCAACTTTTAGCAGGTAGTATTTTAATCCACCGAGACCAATTTGTCGGAACAAGTGATTTTTCTCCTCATCTGACATCCCTTCTATATGACCGCGTTCCTTCGTCATTTCTGTAGCTTCAGCAATTACATCAGCCATGAGGTCATCTGCATCAACCACAGTTCCTTCCCTTGATTTCATTCGTCCGGAGGGTAAATCTACCATTCCATAGGACAAATGACTGCAGTTTTTCGCCCAAGAATACCCCATTTTTTCAAGAATCAAAAAGAGCACTTTAAAATGGTAATCTTGCTCATTTCCAACGGTATAAATCACACCAGACACGTCAGGGTAATCTGTCAAACGATCGACAGCGGTTCCGATATCTTGCGTCATGTAAACAGCCGTGCCATCGGAGCGCAAAACCAATTTTTCGTCCAAACCTTCAGCGGTTAAATCGATCCAAACTGAACCATCGGCTTTCTTGAAAAATACCCCGCGATTAAGTCCGTCCATGATAATGTCCTTGCCGAGAAGAAAGGTGTCTGACTCATAATACAAGTGATCAAAATCCACACCCATCATATCGTATGTCGCTTCAAAACCGGCGTACACCCAACTGTTCATAGTGGACCATAAAAGGTACACCTGTGGATCGCGCGCTTCCCATTTGATGAGCATTTCTTTGGCTTCACGAAGCAAGCTGGTTTGATTTTTAGCTAAATCTTTAATCTTGGCGTCAATTCCTTCAGCTGTTTTTTCATCTTTTCCATTCTTGGCCAAGGTTAATCGTTGAAATTCCTCAATAATTGCTTCTGGAAAACCATCAAACGCGCCATTTTCCCACTGGAGAATGATTTCTTTGGCTTCTTGATTAAAATACTTATCGAATTCAACGTAGTATTTCCCGACCAGTTTATCGCCCTTTAATCCTGTATTTTGAGGTGTCTCACGCTCACCCTTTTCGTTAATTGGAGAGAATTTCTCCCAAGCCAGCATGCTTTTACAAATGTGAATACCTCGGTCGTTAATGATTTGTGTTTTGATCACTTTATGGCCATTCGCCTTCAATATTTCCGCCACACTATAGCCAAGAAAGATATTACGCAAATGACCAAGATGCAAAGGCTTATTGGTGTTTGGGGAAGCATATTCCACCATCATGAGTGGCTTCGAATTCGCTTCCGAACATCCAAAAGTTGGCTCAGCATGAATGCGTTTCAATTGATTCAACCAGTACAGATCAGAAATAATCAAATTGAGAAAACCGCCTACTACAGCAAAGCGATCAATATCGATTAGCTTATCAACAATCAACTCCCCAATGCGATTTCCGGCCTCTTGCGGGGAGCATTTTAATAGTTTCACGAATGGAAAAATAACAAGGGTTAAGTCGCCTTCAATGTCTTTACGTGTCTTTTGGAACTGGATGAGTTGTTCATCGATTTGTTGACCAAACAGCTCAACACTATTAGATAAAATTAATGCTTTAATCTCTTGTTCCATAGTTAGTTATTGATTATTACTTTAACTGTTGATTCAATTATATCGAATGCCAATTCTGCCATTCTGTTCATTTGATTATCCAAGCATGGATTAACTTCCACACATTCCATACAGCACAAACGCTCATCCTTCGAAAATGCCATTAAGAGATCTTTTGCTTCTTGTGGAGTCAAGCCATTTTTCACAGGAGTCCCCGTACCAAATGAAGTCAATTGAGGATCCATAGAGTCTACATCAAAAGACACATAAATTAAATCGCACTGTTTTAATTGCTCCAACAATACTTGATTTGCAAGTTGATCTGTACCTAATTCCCGAACTTCTTCAACTGTATAAGTTGCTATACCCAAGCGATTAATCAAGGCGTCTTCTTGAGACTCAGTATCACGCAATGCAATAAACACAAGGTCTTCTGGAAGGAGAAACTTACCGTCATATTCAGCTTTCAATGCATTCCAATAATCAACTTCTTTCTGAAGTGGTTGATTCACTCTGCATTCTAAGTTGTCTTCACCTAGTGCAAGTGCAAGCGGCATTCCGTGCATATTTCCAGACGGAGTGGTATATGGCGTGTGTAAATCCCCATGAGCATCGATCCAAATTACACCGAGTCGTTTGGTTGGGAATGCTTTTTTAATTCCAGCAATCGTTGCTGCCCCTGACCCATGGTCTCCGGCAAGAACAAATGGAAAATTACCACTAACTATCTCAGCCTCAACTGCGGAGGAGACATCTTTAAAAACATTGGTGTACGCATCAACGTAACGTGCATTTAAAAAGGTTGTCGGTGTATCAAGCGCCTGATTTTGATCGTTGATTTCTACAATGTTGAATTCATTGAAAAACGTCGATTTCTTCGATCGAGCTGCCGTTCGAATTGCATCAGGGCCGAGGCCTGAACCTCTTGTCCCGGCAGTAATTTCTGATCGGTTAATGAGTAATGAAATTGTTTTTTCCATAAGCGAGAATTGCTCAAAAGTACGATAATCTCTCTGAAAACAACTCAAAACAGCGTAACCGATTACGCTTTCTATCGTTCGTAATGTTGATTTTATTTTCTAATTTCAACGTGATTTTCACGCTATGCATCGGTTCATTTTTCTTCTTTTTTTCTATCAAACAGCATTTGCTCAACACACCTGGATTCCTTTCAGTGGTAAGTTGACCTATTCTGTACAGATGGCCGACACAGCATTACGAAAATTTTATCCATCCACTGAGATGTCGGTTATTACTAACGATACACTTTTGCGCATCGAGAACCAAACATCCTTCATCGGAAAACAAGTGTTAATCAAACACTTAAAACTAAACAAATCGTATCTGTTGATTGAGTCTCCATTAGGAAACTTTGCCGTACAAACCAACCACTCGAATGATCAAAATGACAGCATCACCAATTACACCTTTCAAGTATTTAAAAAGAAAAAAAGGATTGGAGGATTGAAGGGGCAAAAAATTACTGTTACACACAAAAAAGCAGAAAAACCGTTCACATGTTATGTGGACATGACGAAAAATCCGGCATATATTAATACGTACTTTAATCTCCCAGGTTTACCGCTGCATTATTACTTACCGAGCGAAGATGGGTTGTTAGAATACAAACTGATTCGAATCGAGGAATATGCTCCGCATAAAGACGCTTTTGGCGTTCCATCGGACTTCAAAAAAGTCACGTTCGATGAGTTTTTAAAGTTGCTTTTCCCGGAAGGAGGCAACTCAACAATTGAGCCCGAAACACCTGAAAAACACTAACTAACACTGCAGTGTTTATAGATAGGCTTATTTGGTGTTTTTTACTTGACAAAGCTTTCTATTTTCGTATTAGTCGCAATGCATCATGATAGAGAACGAATACAAACCAAAAGGTAACTCCGAAGAGAAAGAACAAGTTGAAAAAAAATCCACTGTTCGATCTAAGAAAGAACCAACACAAAAGAAGGAACATCAAGCTGGAAAAAAACTGGTTGATCGCATAGACAAAAAGCGTGTTCGACTGATTGTTGGGGCAACTTTAATTCTGGTATCGTTTTACATTTTTCTTGCGTGTTTATCCTACTTATTTACATGGACGGAAGACCAAGATCGGGTAATGGGTAAATCGCTCGTTACTTTTCTGTTTGAACAATCGGATGAACCTGTCTCGAATTGGCTAGGAAAATTTGGAGCCTGGACATCCCATTTACTTATTTTTCGATGGTTTGGCCTACCCTCTTTTGGCTTTACTTTATTGCTTTTTTTAGGCGGCGTTCGGTTGATGTTTTCTGTTTCTTTACTTCCACTGAAAACGACCATAGTGCGAACCTTGGTCATCTTGCTGTGGACTTCTCTCTTTCTAGGTTATTTTTCCGCTGCTGTAAATTATTTAGGCGGAGCGTTTGGATTTTATATCAACGAATGGCTTGGGCTAGTACTTGGTCGATTTGGAACTATGGTTCTTTTGCTGGTTCTAGGTTACATCGTGTCAGTAGCACTTTTTAACCCCAATTATGCGTCACTGTTCAATCGTTGGTCGAAAGAAGAGTCCTTGCAAAGCGATGATGAAAATGACAACCAATTGCGCGCAGCAACTGTGAACGACTTGCACGTGGTTAATACCATTAAAGATGATGAAATTGAACAAGACTTTGTTTCCGAAACTATTCTTTTTGATGAAGATGAGGAAGACGATGAACTTGAAGATTTTGATGAATCTGAATTGATCGTTACCATAAAAGAGCCTGAAACAACTAATCATCTGAATGACGATTTTGAAATTGACATACCAACTGAAGAAGTTGCGCCAATAAATGAATTTAGCGTGGCGGTTGCACAACCAGATGCTTCCCTAAACGATGAAGATATCAACGATTTGCGCAAAGAATACGGTGATTACGACCCAACGCTAGATTTAGCGAGTTACATACTCCCACCAATCGATCTATTGAAAGAATATGGAAGTAACACTGTTTCTATTGACAAACAAGAACTAGAAGGAAATAAAAACAGAATTGTTGAAACGCTATCTCACTACAAGATAGATATCGCAAAAATTAAAGCAACAGTAGGACCAACTGTCACGCTTTATGAAATTATTCCAGCTCCGGGTGTTCGGATTTCTAAAATTAAAAACCTGGAAGACGACATTGCATTGAGTTTAAGTGCGCTCGGAATCCGAATCATTGCTCCTATTCCGGGTAAAGGAACAATCGGAATTGAAGTTCCTAACTCAAAACCTGAAATGGTGAGTATGCGGTCGCTGATTGCGTCAGAGAAATTTCAAAATTCAGATGCTGAGCTACCCATCGTAATGGGTAAAACGATCACCAACGAAACGTATACTTTCGATTTGACTAAAATGCCCCATTTATTGGTCGCTGGTGCCACAGGACAGGGTAAATCCGTTGGACTGAACGCCATTCTGATCTCGATTCTTTACAAAAAACATCCTGCTCAAGTCAAATTCGTTCTTGTCGATCCGAAAAAAGTAGAATTAACGCTTTACAACAAGATTGAACGTCATTTCCTTGCTAAGCTTCCTGGTGAAGAGGATGCGATTATAACCGATACAAGCAAAGTAGTCAATACACTGAATTCGTTGTGTATCGAAATGGATGAACGTTACGAATTATTGAAAGATGCAGGTGTTCGAACAATCATCGAATACAACGCTAAATTCATTGCTCGCCGCCTCAACCCTGAAAAAGGTCACCGTTACCTTCCATACATTGTCGTGCTTATTGATGAGTTTGCCGACCTTATCATGACGGCTGGAAAAGAAGTCGAACACCCAATCGCCCGAATTGCGCAGCTTGCTCGAGCCATCGGTATTCACTTAATTGTTGCGACTCAGCGGCCTTCAGTGAATGTCATTACAGGTATGATTAAAGCGAACTTCCCCGCGCGAATTGCGTTCCGTGTGCTTTCAAAAATAGATTCCAGAACGATTCTCGATGCATCTGGAGCAGATCAGCTTATCGGTCGAGGTGACATGCTTATTTCCACAGGATCTGATTTAAAACGTTTGCAATGTGGATTCGTTGACACGCCTGAAGTTGAAGACATTTGCCAGTTTATTGGCGAACAACGCGCTTATCCAGAAGCCTTAATCCTTCCTGAATATGTAGGTGAAGGAGCAGATAGCAACGGTGATTTTGACATGAATGAAATCGATCCGATGTTTGCTGATGCTGCGCGAATTGTCGTTATTAACCAACAAGGATCGGCGAGTTTACTACAACGAAAATTGAAATTGGGGTACAACCGTGCGGGTAGAATTGTAGATCAATTGGAAGGCATGGGAATTATCGGAGCATTTCAGGGAAGTAAAGCGCGTGAGGTACTGTTTTCCGACATTGAATCACTCGACGATTTATTACGCACCAAAGGAATCATTTAGCCCTTTTTTCGAAAGGAATCATTAGCTTTGAAACGCTCACTTTTGATTCTACACATGAAAAACGTACTTTTCTCAATCGCTGTTGCTTTAGGATTTATTTCTTTTGCTCAACCTGATCATTCACCAAATAACTTTTTAGGTTACGCACTTGGATCCCACTTCACACGACATCACCAAGTTGTAGATTATTTCAAGCACCTTCAATCTGTTTTTCCAGCATCCATTAAGGTACAAACCTATGGATTGACGAATGAAAAAAGGGAATTGATCACAGCAGTTATCTCGAGTGAAGAGAACCTTAAAAACTTAGCTCAAATCAAGCGCAATCACGAAGAATTAAAAGACGAGAAAATTGCTATCGTTTGGATGAGTTACAATGTTCATGGTAACGAAAGTGCGGGTACTGAAGCTGCCATGCTAACCGCTTTTGAATTGATCACACAACGACAGGATTGGTTAAAAAATACAGTTGTTATTCTCGATCCATGCATCAACCCTGATGGTCGTGACCGTTATGTCAATTGGTACAATCAACAAGTTTCCTTGAACGGAAATACTGATCGGCAAACAATTGAGCACAATGAGCCTTGGCCAAGTGGTAGGCCAAATCATTACTTGTTCGATTTGAATCGCGATTGGGCCTGGTTAACACAAGTTGAATCACAACAGCGCATTAAATTGTATAACGAATGGATGCCGCATGTACACGTTGATTTTCACGAACAGGGAATCAATGAACCCTATTATTTCGCTCCAGCAGCCGAACCTTATCACGAAGTCATTACGAAATGGCAACGTGATTTTCAAACGAACGTTGGTAAGAACAATGCGAAGTATTTTGACCGAAACGGCTGGTTCTATTTTACAAAAGAAATTTTCGACTTACTCTATCCAAGTTATGGTGATACCTACCCTACTTACAATGGCGCTATTGGTATGACGTATGAACAAGGCGGAAGTGGTCGCGGCGGATTGGGTGTAATTACGAATGACGGTGATACCCTCACGCTTTATCAACGTTTACTGCATCACCACACGACCGGATTGGCAACAGTTGAACAAGCAGCCAATCAGGCCAATCAACTCATCAGTGAATTCCAACAATTTTCTACCAACAAAAACTACACGTACAAATCCTTCATTGTCGGAGGTAATAAAGACAACACAACAGCATTAGCGAAATTGTTAGATGCACATCAGATAAGTTATTCCTACGGAACTGGAGCTACAGTGAAAGGGTTTGATTACCAAAAGAACACGAATAGTTCAATTAAAGCAACAGAGGATCACCTAATTATCTCCACAAACCAACGAAAAGGAACACTGGTGAACGTGCTTTTCGAACCTAAAACAAAACTGGTTGATTCATTGACGTATGACATTACAGCTTGGTCACTTCCCTATGCTTATGGCTTAGAAGGAATTGCTTCAGAAGCACTAGTTATTGGAAAATCGAAACAAGTAACGCCGGTAAAAAATCAGGTCGTTCGTGATGCTTACGCCTATATTGCGGATTGGAACAGCATGACAGACGCCCGTTTCTTGAGCGATCTCCTTCAACGTGGCATTCGCGTTCGGTTTGCCGAAAATCCATTTGAGTTAAATGGCGTTTCTTACGATCGAGGAACGTTGATTATTGCGCGTGGTGATAATCCGAATAATTTTGGTAATACGATTCCAATGATTGCTGATCAGCACAATATCGCGGTCACTGCAGCAATGACAGGTATGGTCGAAAAAGGAAATGACTTCGGTTCATCAAGTGTAAAATTGATCCCGAAAGCGAAAGTGGCCATGTTGACCAATGAACCAACGTACTCATTAAACGCAGGTGAAATCTGGCATTATTTTGATCATTCATTAAAGTATCCAGTAGAACGAATAACAATTGACCAACTATCAACATCTGCATTAGCCAACTATACCACGTTGATTATACCCGAAGGCTATTATTCAGCGTTTTCATCTGCCGATGGACTTGCAGAAATCACAAGCTGGGTAAACAACGGAGGAAAATTGATGGTGTTTGGTGACGCACTTGGTCATTTTACAACAGAAAATGGTTATGGCTTAAAACCAAAAGGTGACGAACAACAGGAAGAAGGAAAGCCAAAAGATACCGAACGTCATGAACATCCGCACATTGCGTACAGTCAGCAAGAAAGAGACGCCATATCACAAACAATAACAGGTGCAATTTATGCTTGTCCTGTTGAAACAAGTCACCCACTCGCCTATGGTTACCCTTCTACTTACCACAGTTTAAAACTGAGCGCAACAGCGTACGATTGGATTGAAGGAGGAGCTTCTGTTGTCTATCAGAAGGAAAAACCGCAGTTGCTATCCGGATTTGCAGGATACAAAGCACAACCAAAGCAATCAAAATCCCTCGTTT
>JBILNH010000143.1:0-6205 GCA_044375095.1 Crocinitomicaceae bacterium | reverse complement strand
CTGCGGTTTTTTAGCTATTTTAACACTTCAATACACTTGTATATATTTCCAAGAAAAATGAAGAATATAAACTACCCATCCTTACTCATTGGCTTCGGCTTATTTATGTTTGCTGCAATCCTTTTTCTTACTGGTGCACAATCTACCTTATGGAATGCGATAGCCCTTGGTGGATTGATGATCTTTTTCTGGGTGTTTGAAGTCATTCCGATTTACGTCACAGCGCTGTTTCCGTTAATACTAGGCATTCCGTTAGGTGTTCTGGATAAAAGCCAATTGGCCTCTGCTTACGGTGATAATAACGTGTACCTTTTTTTCGGCGGCTTTATTCTGGCGCTTGGATTGGAAAAATGGAACGTACACGAGCAAGTTGCGCGGCGCATTATTGGTTTAGTTGGACAGTCAAAGCCACGAATTTTATTTGGCTTTTTAATGAGCACCGGATTGCTGAGTATGTGGATTTCCAATACAGCTACAGCCTTAATGATGCTGCCTATGGCAATGGCGATGATACATGCATTACCAAAAGAGGAGCAAAGTGGAAAATTCCCGATGTTTTTGTTGTTAAGCGTGGCGTATGCGGCAAGTATAGGTGGAGTGGGGACGTTAATCGGTTCACCTCCGAATACACAAATGGCTAGTATTTTAGAATCTTCTTTTGGTATTCAAGTCGACTTTTTTACGTGGATGAAAATTGGATTACCTGTTGCCTTGACCATGTTATTGGCGTGTTTTGGTCTATTTTACATCGGACTAGGGAAGGAGCGATCTGAAAAACAAGCCCATTTTCACGTTGAACGCCATCCTTGGACAAAAAACCAAAAACGGGTATTAACGATTTTCGCTGTTGTTGTTGTCTTATGGTCCTTCAAAGAATTGATTCTCCAGTGGATTGGATTTACCTATAGAGATGAAAGTGTGGCAATTTTAGGTGGAATTTCATTATTTCTTTTGCCCGGAGAAAACAATAAGAAATTATTGGAATGGAAAGACACAGAAAAATTACCTTGGGGTATACTACTTCTTTTTGGCGGTGGATTAGCACTAGCTACCATGTTTGAAGAAAACGGGGTGATTGAAGAACTTTCCTCTTTATTTGCGCAGTTGAATGGGACCTCTTATTTCGTGCTTTTACTTATTGTTATCGTTGGAGCGGTATTCGCTTCAGAGGTGTTGTCGAATTTAGCCATGGTTTCTATTTTCACACCATTAGTAGCTGCATTTGCATTAGAGTATGGATTAGAAATTACGTCTTTAGTCATTCCATTGACCTTAGGTGCAAGTTTGGCGTTCATGTTGCCCGTTGGAACCCCGCCAAATGCCATTGTTTTCTCCTCTGGATTGCTTAAAGTAAATCAGATGGTGCGTTATGGATTTATTCTGAATGTCATTGGAATAGCCATAATGTTTCTGTTCTCCTTGCTGATTTTAGGCTAATAAAAAAGGCTGATCAATTGATCAGCCTTCGATTATGTATTGCCTAAAGTAAGTTAGTTTTTAATCACTAGTTTACGATTGACTTCAGATTTACCAGTTGAAAGAGATACATTGTACATACCGTCAGCAACTTTTCCAAGTTGAACAGCATAATTGTATTCACCCTCTTGGTTAGCAACAGTTCCGTTGTGAACAAGTCGTCCAGCTTCGTCGTATACGCGGATTGAATACGTCTCATTCATCACTGCATTAAACGATACATTAAATGAACCTTGTGATGGGTTAGGGAAGATGTTCAATCCGAAAAGATCTAATTCTTCAATTCCAACACCATTAATTGTTGTTCCAGCAGATGCTGCGCTTGTGCAACCATTCAATGTAACTTTAACTGTGTAAACACCATTGGTTGTTGGCGTGTACGTTTGATTTGTTGCTCCAGCAATAATGTTTCCATTCAAGTACCACTGATTTCCTGTAGCTGAACTTGAAATTAATACTCCGCCACTATTTGTTATTGTTGGGGTTGATGGAGTTGGATTAACAGTTATAACGAAAGGAGAGGAAGTTACCGAAGTTGGACTAGCACAGTTTGCGCTTGAAGTCAACGTTACAGTAACTTGAGCACCATTTGTTAACGTACTCGAAACGAATACAGGACTATTTGATCCCACATTTGTTCCGTTCACTTGCCACTGGTACGATGGGCTGGATCCACTATTCGAAGTTGAAGTAGTGAAGGTTATTGCAGTTCCTGCACAAATTGTATTTATCCCATTGATTGAAATTGTTGGCTCAGTGGGTTGAACGACAGTTGTCGTTATACCATTTGAAGTTGAAGGGCTACCAATTACACCGCTTTGACTTGAAGTCATGATACAGGTAACAATTGCACCAGAAGAAAGCGAAGTGGTTGTATAAGTTGAACTGTTAGTCCCTACGTTTGAACCATTCACTTGCCATTGATAAGTTGGTGTAGTTCCGCCGTTAATTGGCGTAGCAGTGAACGTTACACTTTGTCCAGAACATATAATATTATCCGCATCACTTGAAGTAATAGAGACATTAGCGGTATTCGAAGACGCTAGTTGGAACGAATAAATACGCGTTCTTTTCGGATTCGATGCATTCCCGCCTCCCCATTCTGCCGTGTGCCAGAAAGTTGCGCCATCTGGATCAAGTGAAGTGTGAGAATAATCACCCCAACGATTGATACCACCGGTTTGGGAAACTGTTCCAGCAATTGCTGTTGCTTCAGCAAAAGTCATCTGATTTAAAGGATCTGTTGCCAAACGACCTGTGTAATACAATCCAGGATAAATAGTCGTAGATCCTGACTTCGTGTAACACAAAGAAATATTCCCTGCGTCGTCCATTGCGATTGAGCTTACCCAGCGGTAGTAAGTATCTGGTGTGTAAACACCTTGTTGATACATTGACCACGCTCCTGTTGTCTGGTTTTGCCTTATTTCAGCCCACATTATACTACGTTGGGTTGCACTTATTCTAACACCCCATGTCAATACAACAGAATTATATCCACTCCATTTACGCCATTGCGCGCGATAGGTTAATACTCCGCCTATACCGTCAAGTTTTTGAGTCGTTCCTGGTTGAGCAATATCATTCCATGATGCGTTGTATGAACCATCAAATGCTGCAGTTGGAACAGCTGAAACAAACGAGATGCTTGCAGTTGGGGTCGTTGGAGTCCAGTTAACGGCCATTTGGTAGATTTGAACAGCATCTGTGTTTCCGCCACCCCAGCCATTGTCTGAGTATGAGAAAATCGGACATGCTCCACTTGGTGGAAGTCCTTGGTTCCCGTCAGCATCAGCTGGTAGAGGACAGAAAAAACCTCCTCCATCTGGTGGATTGTATGAAGCAAATACTGCACGTGCATTACCACCAGTCAACATAACTGATCGTTCAAACGCGAATACTTTTTGCGAAGATTGGTTTGATGTCATATAATAACCGTCATGCCAAATCGAAAATTTCAAATAATCCGGGAATTGAGGTGATGTGAAAGAGTAGGTGTAATATGAACCTCCTGGATCATTTGTAGTGGATACACCAACAAATATTTTATTTCCAGTAACGCCGAACTGAGAGATAAACCATCGATCAGCAAATCGGTCATACATAATAATTGGATCGCCATCATTAGGAGTAGCAGGAGACCAAAGACTACCCAAAGAACCGGTAATAAGCGTTGTTCCGGTTATTTTATTAATGATTCGATACGTTGTAGCATTTACTGCTTGCATGTAATGGTTCGGTCCAGCGGCACCTGACGGATCATGGGGGTAAGAACCGTTATTTACACCATTTACATTGACTTTTGTGCTTGGTGATTTTCTAGTTCCATCTGCACGTTGAAGAAGGTACTCATCGTTACCGTATTGCGAACCATCGGAATCAGCAGAAAATTCATATTTGTTTGGTTTCCTATATTTCTTATCCTTAGAAATCCATTCTTCCTCTTTTTGTTTAGCCTTTTTAATGTTCTGTTTCTCGAGTTTTCTAAGATTAATAGGGTCTTCCTTGGCTAATTCATAAAGCGGGCGGGAAATGCCTACATAATCGCAATAAATCACTCCTGACTCCTGACTTTGTTGTCCGTATAAAAAAGAAAAAGACAGCGTTGAAAGAAAGATAGTCAGGATAAAAGTTATCCGTTTCATAGTTTGATTTTAAAGTTCTAGCGCTAAAATAGCTAAAAACCAAGTTCAGATGTTCGATTCAATTAAATTCTCGAACATTTCGTATGTATTACCGTTAATTGAAGTAAAATTGTACTATGAAAATTCTGTTATCTCCAGCGAAATCTTTGCATTCGACATGTCCGGTTCAACTAGATAAGTACTCTATTCCATGTTTTCAAAAAGAAACAACTCAATTAGTTTCTAAACTCAAAAGATTGAAACCGACTAAACTCATTGAATTGATGCATATTTCAAGTGATTTAGCGGAGTTAAATGCACAACGCTATTCGTCATGGGAATTTCCTACGGCGCTCACTGATTCAGTTTTTCAGTCCGTTTTCACCTTCAACGGTGAAGCATATAGAGGATTAAGCGCTGAAACCTTAACTACAGATGAACTCAATAATGCTCAAGAAAAATTGAGGATTCTATCAGGGTTATATGGAATTCTTAAACCGTTAGATTTGATGTTTCCTTACCGATTAGAAATGGGAACAAAATGGGAGGTATCATCGAAAAGTAAAAATCTTTACGCATTCTGGGGAGATAAATTGACTTCGCTCTTAAATAAAGAGTCTGAAAAAGGCGAAGTTGTAGTCAATTTAGCATCAACTGAATATGCAAAAGCTATAAATCCAAAAAAACTTCACGTTGAAATGATCACGCCAATTTTTAAAGAATATAAAAATGGGGAGTATAAAACGGTTATGATGTATGCCAAACATGCGCGTGGTAAAATGGCGCGATTCCTCATTCAAAATGAATTGGAGAGTATAGATCAACTAAAGTTGTATAGCGATGACAGGTATCAATTTGATGAAAACCAATCCAGTGAAAGGGAGTGGGTTTTTGTCCGATAAATTAACTGCCGAAATCGACACTTGGATTTTTATCTATAATATCCCACGTGTGGTCCGCAAGTAATTTAATGGTGGCGATGTAAGTTGGTAGAGATTTCGACTTCCCCCATTGATTAGGTCCAATCATCGACAATACATATTCTCCTGATTCCCGCTGATAGAGAAAATACGTGTGGTTAATAAGCGGTTCGAAACGCATCTCTGCCAAATAAATGAATTCAGCAATTTTCTTTCGGTCACTTAACTTATTGGCTTGCGCTGCCAACAGCTGCATTTGTTCATAGATTTGCTGCAGCTGCATATCGGTTTGATGTTCCATTGCTGAAACTGCCCGACCTTTCATTTTGCCTTGATCGATAGGTTTAACAACTGCACTTCCTGCGTGATGGGGATAGGCAAGTGAATGCGGATTTTCAGTTATTTTATCCGGATCTATTGGATTGATAAACTCATCATTCATGGCAACTGTTTCTATTAGTAACCAGTAAAAGATAAAAATGTTTGCGCATAAAAAAAGGAGCTTAGCTCCTTCGTGTCAATTATTTGTTCTTCACTCTCTCGACGTAAACGCCAGTTCGTGTATCTACTTTAATAACTTCACCATTATCGATGAACAACGGCACTTTTACTTCTGCACCAGTGGCAATCGTTGCTGGTTTCATTGAGTTAGTTGCTGTATCTCCTTTAACTCCTGGTTCGGTATAGGTAACTTCAGAGATAATATACATGGGCAATTCCACTACCAACGGTGTCTCTTCCTCTGCGTGAAATAAGATATTGCAAATCATTCCCTCCATTAAAAACAAAGGCTTTTCGATCATTTTACCGGGAATATTGACTTGCTCAAAAGATTCATTGTTCATGAAAACATAATCACTTCCTTCTTGATATAAATACTGATACTCGCGGTTTTCTATGCGAACAGTATCAATTTTATGTCCTGCAGAAAACGTGTGATCAAGAACTTTTCCAGATTCAATTTGACGCATTTTTGTACGCACAAATGCTGGTCCTTTACCCGGTTTTACATGTTGGAATTCAATGATTTGAAAGAGTTTTTCATTTAACTTGATACACAAGCCATTTTTAATATCTGCTGTAGTTGCCATGAACGCTTTTTTTTCGTCGCAAATATAAGAGAATTTCAACTTTTCACCATTTCTTTCCTATTTTCGGATAAAATTCTAGTCATGAAGCAATTTT
>JBILNH010000142.1:0-6271 GCA_044375095.1 Crocinitomicaceae bacterium | reverse complement strand
CTTGCTTTACTTTTTCTTGTTCAACAAAAACTCCATGCTCAGGTACCTGTGGCTGATGTGCGGATCGCTTGCTCATCGGAGTTTTTCAAAGAAAATGACGAACAACACGCCTTGATTGTGAGGGGATTGTGGTGTCAAGATGTCTATTTTTGGTCGATCATTAATATTGGCGATACCATTGATCAATTGTCCTATTACAACGATAGCTTGTTTACCGGCGAATGTGTCGATTACAACATATATGAACAGTTGATCGGGCGCTATACATTTGACAAGGGTTACCTCATTCGTTTGCAAGAATACGACACCACTGGAGTGATTTGGCGCGATTGCAATTTTGCTTCAGGTATTCCACATGGAAAACACAGCGAGTACAATAGAAAAGGCGAAATTGAATCGTTGTTAACCTTTAATCATGGCGTTTTAAATGGGCCTTTTATTCGAACGTATGATTTTTACGATTACGGCTTGGGTGAGTGTGTCGAAAAGGGTCAATACATCGAAGGCGTTGAGCGACTCGAATCAGTACCTTGCTCAGTTGATTAGGCAACAATACATGCATTAAATCAATACGTGAGGATTTCGCTCATACAAGTTAAAACTTGCCGCATTTCATCAGTAGAAATTTTCCCCAATCGTTCTTTTAATCGCGTTTTCGAGATGGATCGCACATGAAGAGTGAGTGCCTCTGATTTCTCATTGAGTCCATTTGTGTCATTGGGAAGAAGAATTAGGTTTCCGTGGTAGTTTTTTATTTTTGTTGTCAAAAGCACGCAGATAAGAACTTCCGCATATTGATTGAGTAAGTTCCCACTTATGATCAATACGGGTCTGATACCTGCCTGTTCACTTCCTTGGGTTGGATTTAAGTTCGTAAACCAAATTTCGCCCTGTTTCATTCGTTCAATTGACTTAAATAATCAGCCATTCCTTCTTCTGCTAGTTGCGTTATTTCATCGTCTTCAGACATCCGTTTATAGGATTTGATATATGCCGCGCGATTCAATTGCTCCAAATAAATGCGCAAAGCCTTTTCAATAAGCGTATTTTTTGGAACGGATAGTTCTTTCGCTTTCACCGAAAGTTGATCAAGTAAATCGTCGGGAAGTGAACTTGTAAATGTTCGCATATGTATAAAATATAAATATAGATTAAAAATACAAAATAGAATCAATCTACCAAATAGCTTTAGTGAATTACGAGAAGCTTCTTTGTTGTTGTCTGATCTGCAGTCTTAACCGAAATAAAATAGCTCGATGTTGGCAATTGGCTTGTATCCACTTGAAAATGTGTGTCATTAACCACCATTCCGCTTACCTTTCTTCCAAGCATGTCAGTGATAAGAATCGATTCGATTGGTTCGTTGCATACTATTGATAAATCGGTTGATGTTGGATTGGGATAAATGTTTAGTTCAATACCTGACAATTCGGCTAAATCGGTGATATTCGCTATTCGCCATGTTTCATTAAAGCGCGTATCTGTGGAAACTCCTGTAGTATAATACAAATCATCTTGGACGAGAAATGCGCAGCCTCCTTTTCGAGCAACCCCTGTAAAATCTGGCAGAATATCCAAGGTGAAATCGGATAGATGGAGCCGTTCTGTTGTAGTTAACAATTGATTTGATGGAGTTACACCTCCAAATAGAAACAACAAACTATCGTTTTGTGCGTAGCCAACATACGTTTTTTCTCCCAAGTTCAGGTTGGGCACAACCGACCATGTATCGGTCGTACTTTGATAGCTCAAAAAATCGGCATTGAATCCCGTTTGATTGTTCAGGTTGTTTTTACCTAATCCGATGTAACCCATTTCCTGATAAGTAAATGCGATTCCTCTCCAAATGCCATACGATGGTAGCGCGTTTTTTTGACTCCATGATTGATCGTTGAACGAATAACACCAGACTTCATTAAGGATTCCATTGGCATTCCGCCCACCGATAATGTAAAGCGTATCTTGAATCACAAATTCAACCATTCCGCCGCGACCTGATGCAGGTAGCGGATTCAATGATGTCCATGAATTGGATAGTGGATCGTAACACCAAAAATCGTTTAGGTAATTCCCTGAGCCATCTACCCCACCGAACAAATATCCTTTCCCATTCCATGAAACAGCACTTGCATACTGCCTCTCTTTACCTGAAGGAAGAGATGTAACGTTACTCCAGTTCAAGGTGGATTCGTCAAACGCATAAAAGTCCCGCGTGCATCCAAACCCTACTTCACGACCGGTACCGACAAAATGCTTGTTTCCGATTTTGAAATGCGTCCCATCATCTCTCGGTGTTCCAGGGAAGGAAATCGTTTGTTCCCATGTTTGAGCAACACATAAGTTGATGGAGATTAACGCAATTAAAACGGAAAATAGTTTCATTTAATCATGAACATTCATTAGTAAAGTATACCAAACGTAGTGCAGAAAATTTTAGTTTAGAAGGCTAATGATTTAACAACTTTAATTTAAACAAAATAGTCGCTAATTTGTGAATCCTCCTTCTTAATTAGAGCGTCAGAATTTTATACCAGTAAATGAATGAAACATAAATAATTTTTCTACTTCACAACCTGAACCTTAACCACTTCTTGACCGATCATCAAGTAGTACATACCATTGTTCAAATTTAAATCAATAACCGTTTGTTTTCCATTCAGATTATCCGATTTAACCATTCTTCCTTGTTGATCGAAAATGTGGTATATCTGCTCGGTATAGGCTTTTTCCAAACGGATGGTCAATAAACCATTGGTTGGGTTTGGATATACAATTATACTTGTGTTCGATACAATCATCTCCTCCAAATCGGCAACAGCAACAAACCCTTCGTAAATGCGGTGCATGGTCGTATTCGTCGTAATTGGTGCGTTGAAATCAAAGTAGATATCTGCATCGTTTGTAACTTCTGTGCCAGGTGTAAGATTTGGAACCTGTTCTACGTGGAATGTGGCAAATCCATTACTCCCAGCTTGATCCGTTGTGCTATCTGGAAGATTGATGTTTTCAAAAGTCCATTCTAGTACCCGTGGACCATACATTTTAAAGGTGTATGAATGGCTAGACACGCCAGGCGTTACCGTGAAAATGTTTAAGTCTGTATCCAAAGTGTCGCGAATCACAACTGTAAATGCGGTATCCGTTCCTGTATTCTGGAAACGAATCACATACTGTAACTGCTGGTTTGGCTGGATGTACTTCTGGTCTGTTTGTCCGGTTGGATAGCCTGTTTTATCATTCGGATCGTAACTTCCTGTAACCGTTCCACAATAAATATCCACAACTGGATCAGCATCATTGAGCGGTACCTCATTTACCAAGCCTGGTGTAAAGTTCGTGCTATCGCCACACGCTTCAACATGTGCATTTGGATTTGAGTTACCCGGATGCAATGGATGTTGACTGGCGTTTAAGATCCAAGTCTGTCCATCTCCAGGAAATGAAAGCGTGATCGTCTGCCCACCAGGTATCATGATCGAATCAGTGTACGTTACCACTCCATCAACTGTGATCCACATTGGAGAATAACATTCCATGTCTCCTCCAACTGGTTGACCTGTATTCGTAATGGTAAAATATATGCTATCATTGGCACACCAACCGTCTACACTTAAGCTACTCTGATCCCATGGCAAGGTGCATGGTTGTGGGAAACCGTTCAAAGTACCTCCACCGGTTACAGGTGGATTTGAAGGAACCGTATCCAGAACACATGACTGAACTGGGAATAAAGTAGCGTCCATACACAAGGTTTGACCGAGTAAACTGGCACAATCAATAATTGGTGAACCAATGGTCGTGGCAATAGAAAAATTTACGCACTGACCGGGATTGATATTCCCTGTTTGGAAACGATAAACGTTCGAACTTTGTACGGAATATGGCAATGAGGAAGAGGTGACCGTCATCAATGGGTCTAGCTCCACATCGACATAGGAAGCACTTAACACATTGGTTCCGGTTACTTGATTGCACGCTTGCACATACAACATTTGATTTGGAAGACAAGGACGAAGGAACGGAGCATAAATACTTACATCTGGATCAGTACAAGGATTGTCGTTCAACATTCCAAAACCGACACAATCAGCCTCTCCGTTTACGACTTGAAATGTTTGCGTTACACCACATGTAGGTGACCAGTTCAAATTAGTAGTATCTATCGTTGCAGTGTAATTACCATTCGGTAAATAGGTGAAGGCAGCTATCCCGAAAGTATCAGTAGTAGCAATGTAATTACCAGGTTCTATACTAACGTTTACTCCGGACAACCCAATTTCGGCAGTTGCTGAACAATCTTGGTTAATGTCGTTATACACTAAAATAGAAGCTGATCCAGGAATCGAATTAAACGATGCTTCCTGCAAAAAAACGGCGGTACTAAGGTAATTATCCGAACAATCTGCAACAGCAAATTTAAAATGATAAAGCTCGCCACACACCACATTGAAACTAATGGGGATTGGAACAGTAAAACCATTCATAACGTGGGTAGTTCCCCCAGAATTGTCAACGTAGTATTGGGCATTCAATCCTGGATGTATGGTACTAACAGTTATAGGCAAATTCGTTCCTGGGATTAACGCAAGATTAACGGATCCATTTGGAAAACCGGAAGGGGATGAATAAGGTCCAGAAATACCAGGTCCGGACACAAAAAATCCAAAGACATCATTGAATGCCGTGTTGACATATGTGAGATATTCATCAGAAGAAAACACAAAATTAAAGGTTACATTGTTGGCTACAGGGACAAAATCGAACTCTAAAATTGCACCGTCGGTTGCGCTTGAAATGCTACCTATACCCAATGAAGTTGCATTTGCGTTAGCAATAGCTAGAAGGTCGCCAATGGTTGAATTCATAGTATTAGAAACTGCACTCACATTAATTTGTCCGGCAGTTGCGGTTGATGCAGGACCCACAAGTTCTGTTGTTGAGCCCGAAGAAAGCACAACACCGCTTGGGAATCCTATATTCGATGTCCCACCATATGTTCCGATTTGGGATACATTTCCGGTAAACGTAACATTGGAAATTGTTACTCCAGGACCCACAATGTTCTCCACGTACTGGGTAGGTGTCAGAGCACCACTAGAAACAGTCATTTGACCGAAAGTTGAACTGAACAGAAACAATGAAATTATTGCAGAATAAAGTAGTTGCATAATAGTGATTTTTACGAAAATAGTTTATTTCATCTTATTACTCAAATAATCCGTTTAGTTGAGAGAGTATTGAATTAGTCATTTTAACTAGAGTACACGAACAAAAGTTCACCCTATTCATGGAGCTTAATTTGCCAATTAAATTGGAAATCCTATTCGATCATCACCTTAAACACGTGGTCTTTAAGTTGCAAATAATACAGTCCTCTTTTCAGCGAATCTTGTAACGTAATCGTACCTGTTGTATTGCCATATTGCACAACCTTACCATCTACATTTAAAAGAACATAACTCGTCGGACTTGACATTTCATCAATAAATAACTGCTTATCAATTCCAACCGGATTGGGGTAGACAGATCGTTGAAGTGCTGACTCGTTAAGTCCTCCGATAATCAAGGTAAGGGTTATATTCACCGTACTATCACACCCGAACTCAGAGGTAAAGAATTGGGAATAAGTTCCCGAGCTTGTATATTCAATACCGTTCCATATAAAATTGCCCCAAACAGTTGTATCGAATTCCACTACCGAAATCGGATTTACATCAAGATCCAACGTTACAATTGAATCACATCCGTTGGCTGTTTGAAACGTATCCACAAAAATGCCACTTGAAAAGAATGTTTGTCCGTTCCATGCATATGATCCACACGCATCAACAGCTACATTTTGGTTAACGGAGGAAGAAATAGTGAGGTTCAACACAATTGTAGAATCACATCCCCAAACCGTATTTCCTTGGTAACCATATGTACCACTTTGACTGTACGTTTGTCCATTGAACACGTATGGGGTGCAACTCGACACGTTTAATGTTGTTGATGATTGCAGGTGTTGGTTGATTACAATACTTGTCGGTGAGCTTTGTCCGCAACTGTTTTGTGCTTGTACGCTTAGCGTTCCAGATTGAAAACTTGGAGAAAACAATAAGTTAAGATTCGATCCAACACTTGAGCCTGAAGCTCCAATCGGGGTAGTCCATACATACGATGTTGCACCCGGAACACTAGTAAGACTATACTGCTGTCCACCGCCAGTATAACAAAAATGTAAAGAGCCATTTATAGCACTTGGTGCAGCAGGAACCGAATTTAACGAAAC
>JBILNH010000141.1:0-6327 GCA_044375095.1 Crocinitomicaceae bacterium | reverse complement strand
ACATGGCCATAATGATGATGCGTTCCATAGGTAATTTTGCAGGAGGTTGTAATGTGCAATTTGCTGTCTCACCTGATGAAAAAGAAGAAATTATAGCTATTGAAATTAATCCACGCGTTTCTCGTTCATCTGCATTAGCATCTAAAGCTACAGGATATCCGATTGCAAAAATAGCTTCTAAATTGGCGATTGGTTATTACCTGAATGAATTGAGTAATCAGATTACAAAAACAACTTCTGCGTTGTTTGAACCAACATTGGATTATGTAATTGTGAAAATTCCGCGTTGGAACTTCAATAAGTTTCCTGGAACCAATCGTGAGCTAGGACTTCAAATGAAGTCAGTGGGAGAGGTTATGGGGATTGGAAGATCATTCCAAGAGGCCTTACAAAAAGCATGTCAGTCGCTCGAAATCAACCGCAATGGACTGGGGGCAGACGGACGAGAGTTAACCAATCAGGATGAAATACTTCATAGCTTAGGACATGCAAGCTGGAATCGATTATTCCATATATATGATGCGATTAAACTTGGGATTCCGTTTAAAAAGATTGTTGAGAAGACAAAAATAGACATCTGGTTCCTAAAGCAAATTGAGGAGTTGATCAAGTTGGAACGTGTTATCGAAAAACATTCAATTCATTCTGTACCGAAAGATTTATTGTTTGAAGCAAAACAAAAAGGGTATGCCGATCGACAATTAGGTCATTTATTGCGCTGTCTGGAATCTGAGGTTTATTCAAAAAGGCAAGAATTTGGTATCAAACGAGTATATAAATTAGTTGATACTTGTGCAGCTGAATTTGAAGCACAAACACCTTATTATTATTCCACTTTTGAGTATGAGAATGAGAGTGTTGTGTCTGACAAGAAGAAGATAGTTGTCTTAGGATCTGGTCCAAATCGCATTGGTCAAGGGATTGAATTTGATTACAGTTGTGTGCATGGTGTGTTGGCTTCAAAAGAGTGCGGTTATGAAACGATTATGATCAACTGTAACCCGGAAACAGTGTCTACTGATTTTGATACAGCTGATAAATTGTATTTTGAGCCGGTTTTTTGGGAGCACATTTATGACATTATACAGCACGAGAAACCAGAAGGTGTTATTGTTCAGCTTGGCGGTCAAACGGCTTTAAAGCTTGCAGAAAAGTTAGATCGCTACGGCATTAAGATCATTGGTACCAGTTTCGAGGCGTTGGATTTAGCAGAAGATCGCGGTCGTTTTTCGAAGATGCTAGAGAAAAATGGAATTCCTTTCCCAAAATATGGTGTAGTTCAAAGTGCTGAGCAAGCAATAGAACTATCGGATGAACTAGGGTTCCCACTACTTGTTCGACCTTCTTATGTGCTTGGTGGACAAAAAATGAAAATTGTCATCAATAAGGAAGAGCTTGAGCACCATGTAGTTGACATCATCAATGAGATGGGCAATAATCAAATTCTTCTAGATCATTTCTTGAGCGGAGCAATAGAGGCGGAGGCTGATGCGATTTGCGATGGTGAAAATGTCTACATTATTGGCATCATGCAACATATTGAACCCGCTGGAATACATTCTGGTGATTCGTATGCTGTTCTTCCGCCATATAATTTGGGTGATTTCGTCATGCAGCAGATCGAGGATATTACCAAGAAAATTGCGGTGGAATTAGAAACTGTGGGATTGATTAATATCCAATTTGCGATCAAGGATGATAAGGTTTATGTGATAGAGGCAAATCCTAGGGCATCCAGAACAGTGCCTTTTATAGCGAAAGCGTATGATGAACCTTATGTTAACTATGCGACAAAAGTAATGCTGGGAGAGAAAAAGGTAACTGATTTTGTTTTCAATCCAAAGAGAGAAGGGTATGCAATTAAGATTCCTGTATTTTCATACGAGAAATTTCCGGATATAAAAAAGGAGTTGGGTCCTGAAATGAAGTCTACAGGTGAAGCGATTCGTTTTATAAAGAATTTGAAAGACCCCTTCTTTACAAAGATTTATGCTGAGCGCAACATGCATTTGTCAAAATAATTATGGTATTTGCGAGTGTGACAGGTGTGTTTAAAATGATCTTAATGGTCATTGGCGGCCTTGTTTTATTGCGATTCATTGGTCAGTTGTTAATTGCCAAACGAAATTTACAAGAAGAAAAAAGTTTTATTCGACAACAACGTCAATCGGACGAATTGAATAAAAGGACTAGAGAAAATCTAGGTAAAACAAGTGTGATTTCATCTACTAAAAGCAATAAAAAAGTTCATTCATCTAATATTGAGGATATTGACTTTGAGGAAGCCTAAAATAAAGCCTATTATTTTTCTATTACGAACGCTTTAATGGTCAGCACCTCTGTAGAAGGTTCCGTATTTGCCGTGATGGTTACTGTTTTTTCCTGTTTGTCAAGCTGTCCAACTTTTGGATGAAAAACAATTTCAATCTTATCCGTACCACCGGGAAGTATAGGTTTCTCAGGTTTTTTAGCAGTTGTACATCCACAACTCACGTCTACCTTTTCGATTATTAATGGAACTTTTCCGGTGTTTCTAACTGTATACGATGCTTTATGCTCAGTGTCCTCCTGAATTTTACCGAAATCAATTATCATTTTATCGAAAGTCATAGAAGTAGTAGAGGCTGCTTTTTCACTTTCTTCTTTGGCAATTCGTTCCAGCTCTTTCAATCGCTCTTCTTCGGTCATATCAGAAGCTGCAACAGCCGAATCAACAGTGTTTTTCTTTTCATCATTGCTGTCGTTACACGCAAAGAATGTCAGTAAAGTAAGTAAAACAATTGTTTTTTTCATGGCGAGTTGATTTTATTATTTCGTGTTTTTTAATAAACGATCGTATTCCTTTTTTTCAATACATTCAATCGCACGTTGAACGATTTCATTCGTATCGTTATACACTTGAAAGAATTCACTATATCCCCAAAGGTTTTGCGCTATTCCCGCTTTTAATCTATAGGAAATGAGTTGTGCACTCTCTTTCCACTGTTCTTCATCAAATTTAATATCTGGATCATTTTGTTTCACGTAGTCATTAAAATCTGACAAGAAACGTGAATCGATTGTAAAATCAGATTTGAAACTGGATGCATCCGTATATTGTTTTATCAATTCTGCTCTCTTTTTATCCACGTATTCAAGGCTAAAGTTATTTATATGACCGCCTCTTACAACAGCTGAAAAATAATCTGTTATTCCTGTAGTGTCTAATGGTACAAAGAGATCTGGCATAATACCACCACCGCCAAATACTGTTCGCTTTAACTCAAGGGTTTCAAAACGAAGTGAATCAGGAAGTTTGATGGAATCAATATGTACGAATTCTCCATTTTTATACCGAAGACTCAAGTCTTTTTTATAAGAATCTATGTCATCGTAGGGCTTTTGGATGAACCGTCCACTTGGTGTATAATACCGGGCCATTGTTAATCTGATCTGTGAACCATCAATTAAGTCAAAAGGGCGTTGAACCAATCCTTTTCCATACGTTCGTCTGCCAATAATTATTCCCCTGTCCCAATCTTGTATAGCTCCGGAGACGATTTCACTTGCTGATGCCGAATATTCATCCGTTAATACAATTAAGGAACCCTTTTCCCAAAGTCCTTTATTCCCAGCTTTTAAATTAGTCCTAGGTTGAGCGCGCCCTTCAGAATAAACAACTAATTTATCGCCTGACAAGAACTCGTCTGCTACTTTCTGTGCGGCATCGAGTAATCCTCCGCCATTTCCTTGCAAGTCAAAGACAAGGTGCTTCATTCCTTTGTCTTTTAGATTTTTTATCGATTGCTGAATCTCTTCAACAGTTGTGCGGGAAAAGCTACTTAATTTGATGTAGCCAATATCTTTTGTCAGCATGTAATGCGCATCAACAGAAAAGAGTGGTATTTTGTCCCGTTTAATGGTGTACTCAAGAAGTTTTTCACTTTGTTTTCTGAGGATTTCAATGGAAACTTTTGTCCCCAGTTCTCCAAGCAGTCGATCCCTAACCTGGCTGTTTTTAATTCCGATTCCAGCAATCGATTCATTATTAACTCGAACGATTTTGTCCCCTGGTAGGATGCCAAGTTTTTCTGATGGACCACCAGGAATAGTAGCGACAACCATAACCGTATCCTTCAAGATCTGAAAACGGATACCAACTCCGACAAAGCTTCCGTTGATAGATGAATTGGCGTCTGCAACTTCTTCTTTGGAGATATATGTGCTGTGTGGATCAAGCTTTTCAAGTAACGCAATAATTGCAGTCTCAGTTAATTGGCTGCTGTTTACCGTGTCCACATAAAAACGATCTACTAAATTGATCAATTGTGAAAATTTATCTCCTTGTGTAGGTTGACTAAAAACTAAAAATGAAGAGAATACAAAGAGTAATACGATTGATTTTTTCATAACTCAAATTTCAATAAAATAATTGGAAATAACGCAAATTATCTTTTTTGTGACACATTTAGAAAATCCGTAATACACAATGATTTGTTAACGTATTTTGATCAAAAATTTCATCCAATACCGTTATTAAACCTAAATTTAGAGTAACTGATTTTTTATGAAAAAGCATTTTGTTTTACTGTTGTTTTGTTTCATTTCCTTTGTTTCATTGGCTCAGGTAAAAGCCTTTGATAAATTGGAATTGAATTACAGTCAAGGAAATTATAAGTTAGTTTATCGTCGAGCGAATCGTTTAATGGATAATCCCGAATACGATTATTCGCAGCTTCCACTGTATTACAAATCAATCAGTTTATTTCAGCTTTCAATGAGTGATAGATGGTCATCACGTCAATCATTCACTGTTGATGCCGCAAAAGAAGCATACACACTTTTTCTAAAGCATGCGGATAGTCGGAAAATAATTGCTGCACATAGTTTTGAGATTTCAGCATTAAAACAAGACTTACAAGGTTATCTGGAGGAATTAAAAAGGTTAAATAAAAAAAAGGAATTCGACACATATCGGACAGTTTTAGTCGAATTGTTTGACAAGATTCCAGCCATTGAGCCTGTTAGTTCTGAAACGCTTCCAGGATTACTGTCAGGGCTTGATGGTTCGACGAGAGGTAAAATAATCAAAACAGCAAGTCAATTCCTGGGTGTTCCTTATGTATGGGCAGGAGAATCGCCTACAGGATTTGATTGCAGTGGTTTTACTTCATATGTGATGAAGCAAAACGGTAAAGCCATTCCTAGGACAGCTGCTGAACAATTTGAGGCGTCAAAAAAAATAAAAGATAAACAAGCGGAAAAAGGAGATCTTGTTTTTTTCTCTAATGGATCGCGTATTTCGCACGTAGGTATGATTGTCTCTGAAAAAGGAAAGCCATTAGTGATGATTCACGCGAGTTCATCCAAAGGAATTGTTATGACCGAATTAGAAAAGTCGACCTACTGGATGTCAAGGCTTGCAGGTTTCGGGACCTTTATGTACTAACGCAATATTGAGGTTTTGTTGAATGCCGAGTGAATGATCAGTAAGATACTGCTGACTGCTAATAAAAACGCTACACCACCAAAAACCAATGAGGAAGACAAACTAAGAATGAGTACTGCAGAAAGTACACCCCAAGTTAAACCAACTATCCAATACGTTAGCGAGCTTAACAAGTTTTTTCGATTTCCAATACCATCCATTAAAGCAAAGAAGCAAATGGAAATAGCAACGCTTGATGTATACCTCCAAGTCGACAGAAGGATCCCGGGAACAAAAAGATCGCTAAAAACAAATATAGAAGCGACAATAGATAACACGAGAATAGGGGTTGAGAATTTATTCTTGTTTTTAATAAGTTGAAATACAGAAACATACATCCCAATTGACAACATAGAGTAGGTGAGCAGACCGATTGAAGGGTATATATCGAATCCAATGAATGTTTTGTATAGGCTATAAAATATAATAAATAGATGCACAATTAAGCAGCACATGACGATCATCAGCGGGGTTGACCAACGGTATTTGTTTAGCTTGATCATTTCGTTATCCTTCTTGAATATTCTGTTGCGCATACAAGATTCCACAGTGCGCGAGCACCTACATTTGCATCCCAATCATCTGACGTACCGGGAGCTACCTCATTTAAATCAAATCCAACAATCTTTTTACCTGACTTTACAAGTTCAAAAATAAGGTAATTAACTTGTTCCAACTCAAGTCCACCGACTACAGGAGTTCCGGTGTTTGGACAAAGTGATGGGGTCAGTCCATCAATATCAAATGAAATGTACACATTTTCAGGTAACGTAGCAATTATCTGGGTTACTTGGTCGTGCCAATTGACTCCTTGGTAGTGTTGCGCCTTTAAATCCCAATCAAAAAATGTTTCAATCAAA
>JBILNH010000140.1:0-6331 GCA_044375095.1 Crocinitomicaceae bacterium | reverse complement strand
AACGTACTAGTTGTATTCTTCGCCTCTTTCACACCTTTAATTCGACAAAGCATATCCTCAGGATCACCATCTCGTTCGCACGCAAGAATGGAATACGTGGCCGTTAGGTCAAGATTTTTACCTTTCACCTTAACACTTTGCACACGTTGCCCCATTTCTCCGAATGCGTTGAATGTAACTTTCATACCTTTGAATTTGATCACCCATCCACCAAATCGTTTGGAAGCATCTTTCGCAAAGACATTATTAAGTTCTTTTTCCAACCAATCCATGATCTGTTGACCGGTTACTTTTGCTGTTCGCACTGTTGAGTCAACTGGAAGCATGTCGTAGATAAACCCATTTGTTATTGGAATATTTCCAGTTTTATCAGGCGTAACTCGCGGTGGACAGAATCGAAATCCGTTTGAAAGGACAATATCTATTTCAGGGAATTTCCATTTCAGTCCGTTAAGAATCATGGTGTCAATTGGATTTTCGACCACAAAATAGCGGTAAAGCGGAATGGTTGAATATCCTACCACTGTATTTATATCCGCTTCGAATTGCGCTTCGTTTTCTTTCAGTAATTTCTGCATTTCAGCATCTTCTGGAAGACTATCAGAACGCACTTCAATTAAATCGTAACGGTCATTGATCACTTTTCCATTTTGAATCGTGAGCTCTAATCTACCAACAAACGATCCGAAAGCACCAGGCTCAACAACTTTAGAGTATTTACATTGTATTGGAACACGCACACGTTCGTGAGTATCTCCGCCTAAAATATAATCCACGCCTTTGCATTCGGGCATATTCGCCAATGCAATTTGTTGCGACAAACCGAGGTGAGCAATCATTAGTATATATGCACATTGTTCTTGATTACGCAACACATCAACATAATGGGCCAAATTTTCTTCAGGTTTCGTGTAAATGATCCCTTTACTATAGTTCGGGCTTTGTCGAACAGGCACCAGGTGATCAGTATATCCTAAAAAACCAATTTTTACCCCATTCACATGCCAAGTATGGTAAGGCTGGAAGATCAACTCGCCTTTTTGGTTATTTCCGAGATCGTGGTACATATTCGCACAAATCTTAGGTGCGTTTAACGAACCCAACAATGTTTGCATGCTTTTCTTACCATAGATCACCTCCCAGTTACCCGGCAAATAAAGATCATATTCCAATGCATTAAGAATGGGAACAAATGCTTTACCAGTTGTTTTGACACTCAGTTCACTTCCTTGAAACATGTCTCCAGTATCGAGTAAAAATGAATTTGGATTCGCCGCTTTCATTTTTTTGAACATGGTGGCTAATTGTGCGTATCCTCCCGTTTTACGGAAAACTGCTTTTTCATTTTCCCAGAACAATTCGTCGTGTGGATGAATTTGACAATGCACATCAGTAGTTTGGAGAATCGAAACCGTAAATGGTACATTTGGATCAGATGGAATGGTCGATAATTGTGCTTCTGATGTACCTGTCGCCGCTAATAATGGCTCCGCAAATGCAGCACCAAGTCCAGCTAACCCAACTGATTTTAAAAATTTTCTACGTTTCGTATTCTCCATGATCTAAAGATTTAGTGATTTATCGGATTAGCACTTTACATTCTGCCATGGACCGAGATTTTCGATGTTTTTAAGCCCCATTGCCTCTAATTGCATTTTGGCTTGTCCGGAACGTGCGCCACTTCGACAAACGACAACTATTTCATCGTATTCTCTCAGCTCATCTGCTTTTGTTTCAATGATATCCAATGGAATATGTACCGAGCAAGGTGCGTGACCTTCATTCCATTCCGCTTGTGTTCTAACGTCTACAACTATTTTTTTCATTGTTATTTAGTTTAAGTTACGATTTAATTAATGGCCTCCGCCAGTTTTGAGAAATAATTCGTTGATAATAATGTAAATCCCCATTACCAACACAAACCATCCAAAGCCTTTTTTCAGTTTATTTCCATCTATTGATTTCGATAAATAGTTCCCTACAAAAATCCCAACAATTGCTAGCGAAGTAACCACTCCCAACAATGTCCAATCCATCGAAGCACCGGTCGACATAACATCTCCAGTAAATCCAATGAGTGACTTTGCTGCAATGATAAGCAATGACGTACCCACGGCCATTTTCATTGGTAATTTACTCAACATAACCAATGCTGGGATGATTAAAAATCCACCTCCAGCACCAACTAAACCGGTGAGAACTCCGACAACCGTACCCTCTAACAAAATCATTGGGTAATTGAATACTTGTTTTACTTGCTCATCTGACGCTGTAGTCTTTTTGTCTCGAATCATGGAAACGGAAGCCGCGACCATTAGAACGGCAAAAAGGATCATCATTAACAAGGCTTTCGTAACGACTAAATCACCGATAGAAAACACTTCTTTAGGAATAGCCGGAACGATAAATTTTCGTGTGGCAAAGACTGCTACAATTGATGGAATTCCAAAAACAATTGCTGTTTTCATGCTGATCATTCCTTGACGGTACTTCGGAAATGCGCCAACTAAACTCGATGCCCCAACAATAAAAAGGGAATAAGCTGTGGCCATCATTGGTTCCACATGAAAAAGGTAGACTAAAACGGGTACCGTTAAGATAGATCCACCACCACCGATTAAACCGAGGGAAATTCCAATAAGTATTGATGCAATGTATCCGAAAATCTCTAGTAATTCCATAATTGATTGCTTAAAAATGATAGTTTAAAACGGCATTTACAAGAAGCATGTTCACTCTATTGAACTCGTACTTTGACTGTTCATACGTTTCTCCTTCTCTAAATTTTGCAACGACAAGCAATTGGCTTTCTAGTCCTTTAACAAGTCGAGACCAGTTGTATCGCACATCCACATTCACCTGAAAATAGCTCGGCATTCCGTACTTATTAAAGGCAACGTCTTTCACATCAGGTAAGCGAACATAACCTGCTCCAATTGAACTTCTATGAAATTTGTTCTTATCCTTAATTTCAGCTTTTAACACGATCGCTTGAGATTTACCGTACCCTTCATTTCGTTCACGTGCAAGGAACGTATAAAACGGATCTCGTCCCCATTCTCTTGGCATCAAATACCTCCCGTCGCCGGTAATTTGGTTGTAGTTTACTGAATATTCAATTTTACCAGAGCGTACACCTAGTTTACCACCAAAGGTCATTGCCTGGTTACCTTGATCAACGTAAGTTAACTCTTGATCACTATTTCCACCATAATTTATGGCATCCTGACGAATAAATTGAGCACCCGTTACTAGGCTGTTTCTATCCGACCATTTCCACGAATAATCTGCTTGAATAAGGGCACTGTTCATAATATTTTCAATATAATAATCCCAAGCTTGTATCTCCAGCGACTTAAGTGGCTTGTACTTTACATGAATGATTCCAACGCCTTTAGATTCGAGATTTTCTTGGTAAGCAGATTTTTTTCCTGAAGTTGAAACGCCAGAAGGAAAAACACCAATGGATTCATCTATGTAGTACCATTTCGTTGTACTTCTGGGAGAAATCGCATATAACCAACCTCCTTTTACTTCGAACTTGGAATTCGGCATCCATTCGATCCATAGTCCTTCCACACCAGTACCGCGCATTCGTCCATCTTGCAAATTGATCATCGGTGTATTAATCAACTGGCGACCAAAAATGACATGGCCTTTCGAAAAAGTATATTTCAAATACAATTCCTCCAAGCGATCCAGGTCTTTTTTGTTTGTTGGATTTTCCATATCAAACAGCCCAATTTCATAGCGGTTTGCCTGACCAGATAGTGAATCTACATTTTGGAGATCAGACGAATACAAATTGAAAAAATAAAACCCACTTACTGCAAATTGGAACCCATGGAATTTTGCTGTTTCATAGCGCAAACCACCACCGACAGCATTGGCATAATAGTCCGTCAAAACACCATTATTAATTGTATTGCTAAAAAAGTACCTGAAATGGCCATTCACCTCACCTGCTTTGAAGGCATAAAAAAGGGAATTACTATCAATACTCTCAAGATTTTTCCCTTTCCACATTTCAGGTTTATCCGATAACTCGTGATGCTGCCCGTAAACGGTTAAACTTAACGTGAAAAGTAATGAACTAACTAATATGCTTGTGTGGAATAGATACATCGCTTATTTTGCTTTCTTCATTTGTCCAAACGGACCATATTTGTGTTGTGTCTCTGAAAATTTGTCTGCGTAGGGCCCAAAGGGATGATCAATCGGTTTTTTGGCAATATTTGGCCAGTCTTTAGGAACGGATTTGTGTGGCCTTGGCATGGAAACGACGTAGGCAGCAACATCCCAAGCTTCTTCATCGCTCAATTGGGGAGAATCGTGACTCACACCTAACGGCATATTGTATTTGACGTATTTAGCCATATTCGTTATGCGGTACAACCCTGCGGCATCATTAAATGAATGTGGTCCCCAAAGCGGTGGATAAATATACTCTTTTCCATTTCCTGCCATGATTCCAAGACCATTAGAGTGGTGACAGCTGGCACATTTGGCTTCATATACTGTTTTCCCTGCTTGCGAATTTGCAGCACGTGGTAGGAATTCCATGTCTTTTAGTCCAGAACCTTCTGCTTTTTTGTCTTTAGGAACATTACTGCCGATAAATTCGATATAGGCAACCATCGCTTTCATCTCCTTGCTATTAAGATCAAGCGCTTTACCATTAAGGCTGCGTTCAAAGCAATCGTTTATCCGTTTCTGGATGTTCTCTTTTGTTCCGCTTCGCGCGCGCATTTTGGGGTACAGGGATTTAACGGAGCCGTAATTGTTTCCATACACCTTTGTTCCAGCATCGAGGTGACAATTTTGGCAATTCATTCCGTTCGATAAGGACTTAACTGATCCTTTCGGACCGAAGTAGGCAGACGTGTGTACGATCAATTGTTTACCGTAAGCAATTTGCTCGCGTTTCTCTTGTCCTTTAATGTCCATGAAATCATTAGGCTTCCAGAATCCTGTTGATGGTTCAACGTTTTTGGATTCGACAGGTGAAACAACTGTTGTTTTCCAAGATCCAGAATACCAAAATACGCCAGCAACAACACCCAAAATGACAACCGTAATCGCAATTACTCCGGTAATGTTTACGTTCGATTCATTTTTTTCAGCAGATCCCATAGCGTGCAGTTTGATCGGTTACTAGTGTGGTAATTTTTTTTGAAATACGCCGTATAAATATG
This sequence comes from Crocinitomicaceae bacterium, assembly GCA_044375095.1. GTDB lineage: Bacteria > Bacteroidota > Bacteroidia > Flavobacteriales_D > Crocinitomicaceae > M0103. The sequence continues at coordinate 1,136 of JBILNH010000140.1, read as the reverse complement.
TCCCAATAACTGCAAAGGCGAGTACAACAAGGAAAGTAACAAATCCATACCCGATATTCACGACCATAGGTCCGGGACAAGCACCACTCAATGCCCATCCTAACCCAAAGATTGTTCCGCCAAATAAATAGCGTTTAACAGATTTATCTTTTGGTGTAAACAGAATTGGATTTCCATCAATATCCCGCAATTTGAATCGTTTGATCAATGCAACACCAATTATACCAAGTGTAACTGCTGTTCCTATTATTCCATACATATGAAAACTTTGAAAACGAAACATTTCCTGAATACGGTACCAAGACAATGCCTCAGATTTCGCCATTACAATGCCGAATACGATTCCAACAACTAAAAACTTTATAAATTTCATAACGAAAATGATTAGAAAATCAATGGAAAAATGAGGTGCGTCATTATGAGTCCACCAATAAAGAAACCAACTACCGCAATAATGGACGGTACTTGTAAATCTGATATACCGCTAATGGCATGACCTGAGGTGCAACCGCCTGCATAGCGCGACCCGAATCCAACCAGTAACCCGCCAATAGCCATGACTAAAAAGCCTTTCAAGGTAAATAGCGATTCTAAGCTAAATAGTTCTTCGGGCTGAATGCTTTTTGCTTCACCAAAACCAAGTTGTTTCAATTCTTCGGTTGTTGCTGCTGCGATTACAGGCACCTCATCTGCAGTTAAAAACTGATGTGCGATATAACCACCAATTGCTGCACCTATAAGGAACACCAAGTTCCAAGCTTGGGTTTTCCAATCAAAATCAAAAAGTTTAACTTTTTTACCTGCACCTGAAAGGGAGCAGATCGTTCTTAAGTTTGATGAAAAGCCGAACGATTTACCAAAAAACAAGAGGAAAAACATAACTACCGAAATAATGATTCCAGAGAACCACCAGGGCCAAGGGTTTTGTATAAATTCAAGCATGAATATTTAATTTAATTGAAACGAAATAATTGGTTTAAACAAATGATTGATAAGTTTCTCAGTTGAAGAAGAATGAAAAACGCCTCTTTTCTGGTGCGTACCGATACAAATCATGTCCATCGCATTCATTTGATTAAAATGAATCACTCCACTTTCAACATCTTTATCTTTCAAGATATGTTTTTCAAAATTGT
>JBILNH010000020.1:0-22212 GCA_044375095.1 Crocinitomicaceae bacterium | reverse complement strand
TATCATTTGATGATTAATTATGGGATTATTCGACGTATTCAAAAAAAAATCGCCTGAACACAAAGGGTTTCATTCATTAACCGTTAGTCGCATCGATCGATTAACCAATGAAGCAGTAGCTGTTGTCTTTGATGTTCCAACTGAATTGAAATCTAATTATTTGTTTAAACCCGGTCAATACTTGGATATTATTGCGGCATTTGATGGAAAAGAAGAGCGACGCTCCTACTCCATTTGTTCTGGTCCGGATGAAGCGATCTCAATAGGTGTTAAAGCCGTAAAAGGTGGCAAGGTATCGAACTGGATAAACAGTGTTTTGCGTGAAGGTGATCTTGTAATGGTTGGCGAACCGAAAGGGCAATTTGGCATTGAAGCACAAGAAAAAAACATTGTTGCAATTGCAGCCGGTAGTGGAATAACGCCCATTTTATCGATCGCTAAGTCGTTAGGTAATTCGAATGGAAGCATGCGTTTATTCTATGGGAATTCAAGCTTAACGTCTGCTCTTTTCCTTGATCAGATTGACGCGTTGTCATGTATAAAAACACACCACTTTTTATCACAAGAAGAAAAAGAAGGTACGACGAATAGCAGAATAACGAACGAATCTTTTACTGCGGCTATTAAAGCAGATCTTGATTTGTTAAAAGCGGACGCATTTTTACTTTGCGGACCGGAGGAAATGATCATGAACGTGGCATCTGTCCTTGAGTTTTTCGGTGTGAACAAATCAAAAATCCGTTTTGAGCTCTTTACCACGCCGGTTTTGATGAAAACTGCAACAAATGAACTTGAAAAATCAGCTTTCAGTGGCACGAGTCAAGTGACCATTCTATTGGACAGTGAAGTGACAAAACTTTCCATTCCTACAAAAGGAGCCACGATATTGGAGGTTGCTGAAAAAGCAGGGCTAGACGTTCCTTTTTCATGTCGAGGAGGCGTTTGTTGTTCATGTCGGGCGAAAATCGTTAAAGGTTCTGTGCACATGGACACGAATTTCACGCTCACAGATAAAGATATTGCAGATGGGTATATTCTTGCTTGCCAAGCCCATCCCACAAGTGAAGAACTAACGCTTACCTTCGATGAATAACCCGAAAACAATCGTTGTCATCGGTGCAAGTCGCGGAATTGGTAAAGCGATTGTTCAGCAGCTAGCTTCGCAGGAAGAGAATACCATTATCGCGTTAGCTCGAAACACAGAAGCCCTCGCAAAGGCTTTTTCCGCATTTCCGAATGTAAAAACCGGGAAATTGGATTTAGCTAAAGACGTTATCGAGCAACTTGAAGTCCTTCTGAAACAGGTAACTACCATTGACTTACTTATTAATAATGCCGGAATTTTGGTCAACAAACCCTTTCCGACATTAACTCATGAAGACTTGACACTTTCCTATCAGGTTAACGTTATTTCAGTTATGGAAACCGTTCAGGCCATCTTACCCAAAATGGAAAAAAACGGGGGCCACATTGTCAATATAAGTTCAATGGGCGGTGTACAAGGAACAGTTAAATTTCCTGGACTAAGTGCTTATTCCACATCAAAAGCCGCATTGTGTAGCTTCACGGAATTGTTTGCTGAAGAATACAAAAACTCAGCAATAAAAATGAATTGCCTGGCATTAGGCGCTGCCCAAACCGAGATGTTAAATGAAGCTTTCCCGGGTTATCAAGCTCCACTATCTGCTGAAGAAATGGCGGCATTCATTGTCAACTTTAGTTTAACCGGTCACCAATGGTTTAACGGTAAAATTCTGCCCGTTTCACTAAGTACTCCATAATTTTTTTAACTAACGTGTTACTTTTTTAGAATGTAGCATTTTATTCTTCGTGATGTAAACCTGCACATGAAACGAAAGGACCATAAACACTTAAGCGAGATTGAACTTATAGCATTGGCTAAGAAGGATAAGTCCTACTTTGGTGCACTTTACGAACTCTATTTTGAGCCAATTTATCGATTTACTTTTAAGCGCCTAGGTGGAGACGAAGATGTTGCAGCAGATGTCACCCAACTCACCTTTATGAAAGCGATGGTCCATATTCAACAATACGAAGACCGCGGATTTGCCTTCAAAAGTTGGTTGTACCGCATTGCCCAGAATGAAGTGAATATGCATTTCAGGAAGGAACAAAAAACAAAACATGTCAGCATAGAAAAACGGCATATTTCTGAAATTTGCCAAGAAGCGCAATTGGGACGTTACATGTCTATTGAGGAACAAGAACGTTTGGTTCAATTGTTGAATGAAATGGAAGAAGAAGCGCTAGATTTAATCGAGTTGCGCTTTTTTCAAGAAATGAGCTTCAAAGAAATTGCTGCGATATACAATATAAGTGAAGCCAATGCAAAAATGCGGGTTTACCGAATTTTGGTAGGACTTCATAAAAAATGGGAACAGGGATCATGAGAAAATTTAAACTTCAATCGGACGAACGACCAATTGAACCGAGTCAGGCTCAAATTGATCGGCATAAGAATGTCGAACGATTTTATCATGATTACGAGCTATTGACCAAGCGCAGTAAAAAGCCCATTTACCGTGACCGTAAACTTTATTTGCTGATGGTTCTTATTGGAATCATTTTATTTCTGTTGTTTTTGGAAGACTAATTTCACTTTTTTTCAACTCATCGCTCAATCTATAAATTCGTATCTTCATAGGCAATTACGAAATGGTTTGAAGCGGATCGCAGGCATACTTTCATTTTTCATCGTCGGAATTTATCAGAGTACGGCTCAAGATGTCCATTGGTCTCAATTCAATGCCATACCTATTTTTCAAAACCCAGGTAATGCAGGACATTTCAATGGCGATTACCGATTTGTTGGCAATTACCGCGATCAATGGAGAAGTGTCACCGTTCCATTCAGTACGTTTGCGTTATCGGCAGACATGAAACTCCCCAAGCAACAGGCAATTGGAACAGGAATTCAATTTTTTCACGACCTTTCAGGAGATGGGAAATTGCGCACGGTAGAAGTTCATGCCAATGTTTCATACTTAATCAAACTGACGGAGGATTCGAGCCATACCATTCGACCTGGAATTCACCTCGGAATGAATCACCGTCAAGTCAATTGGGATGCATTTTACTTTGACAATCAATTCAATGGATCTCAGTACGATCCAACGCTCCCTACTAATGAAAACTATCAAAGTGACCGAAAAACCAATGTAACAGTTGGACTTGGAGCTATTTATGAGTACCAATTCCAACCGCGCAAAAAAGTAATTGCGGGTATTGGGTTTTACAATTTAAATCGACCGAATCAAGGATTTTACACCCAAAAGATTCAACGGGATATCCGGACGAACTTTTTTATAAATGGTATTTACAAACTAGACATTGACTGGGACCTTGTTCCCGGATTGTCATTCAGTGTTCAAGGCAAGTACCGTGAATTTATGGTTGGATCATCTGTAAAATACACACTAGTCAACCGGGTTGGAAATTACCGCGCATTGTATGCCGGTTTGCATTACCGAAACCGCGATGCAGCCATACTTTCAGCGGGGATGGATTACCAGAGTTGGTTCGTTGGTTTTAGTTACGACCTTAATTTTTCCAAACTTGTTCCTGCAAGCAGAACAGTGGGAGGTTTTGAACTTGCCGTCCGTTATATTCTCTTTCATTTTAAGCCGTCAAAATCGATTCATCGCGTATGTCCAGATTACATCTGATAGTGTGTCTGTGTGCCATTCAATTTGGCGCATTGGGTCAATCAAAACTGACCGCCTTTCTCAAACATGCTGAGGAAAAGCACAAGACTGGCGACTTTTATTATGCCGTAGAATTGTTGGAAAAAGCAATGGAGCTGGATTCAAATTCCATCAATGTGTTGTGGAAATATGCCGAATCGTTGAGGGCTTACAAAGATTACCGAAAAGCAGAATACTACTACAAGCGGGTCTATGCTCAAGATGCCAGTTCAGCCTACCCGATGTCATTTCTTTACGTTGGTTTGATGCAAAAACAGAATGGCAAATATTCAGACGCCATCGAGACATTCAAACGGGTCAAATCCAAGTTTGGAAAAGACAAAAAGGGGTACATCTACCTGAAAGCAAAACGGGAACTTGAGTCCACATTATGGGCACAAACCGCGCTTAAGGACACACTTGATATTCAGTTTTATAGCCTTCCAGGAAAAGTCAATTCACCTGATGCCGAATTTGGTCACACCATTCAAGGGACTTCGTTTATTTTTTCTTCGCTCAAAGCAGATTCAGTTTCTTCCAATGAAGAAGTATATGGTTCAAACTATACTACTCAATTGTATAGTGGACGAATGGTCAACGGCTCAATCGATAGTATTCACAAAATGAATGAACTTGTTATTTCAGGTATGAACACCGGAAATGGTGCGTTTTCATTAGATGGCAGTCGTTTTTATTACAGCTTATGTGAATCGAGCAATTACAATTACCGATGTAAACTAATGGTGGCGCGTTTCAGCAATGGAAAATGGTCGAAACCCGACTCGCTTGGAACAATCATCAACGTTCCCGGAAAAAATACAACGATGCCTGCGATTGGAAAGTTAGACGGGAACGAAGTGCTGTTTTATGCATCTGATAGAAACGATGGAGTTGGAACAATGGATGTATGGTATTCGATCATTAAAGATGGTAATTCGTATAGTAAACCTAAAAACATTAAAACACTGAATTCAATCGATCAAGAGGTAAGCCCGCATTGGGATGACGTAAATCAGCGGTTGTATTTTTCTTCTAACTGGCATGATGGGTTTGGGGGATTTGATGTTTTTTACAGTCAGTATAAAGGCTCAGGTTCTTTTGAAAAACCAATAAACGTGGGGATTCCGATTAACAGCCCAGCGAATGATTTGTACTATTTTTCGCAAAACGATACCAGTTATGTGTCGAGTAATCGAGAGGGTGTAAACTTTAGTAAAAATCCGACATGTTGCAGCGACATATTCACCGCTGTTCCCTTCCCTATTCCAACTGTTCCTGAATTGAGCAAGACGGAAACGTTGATCGAGTTAAGTAAGCGACTACCTGTTACGCTTTACTTTCACAACGATTGTCCTGATCCAAGATCAAAGGATACGATTACAAAAGTCAATTACATAAACGGTTATGACGAATACCGGGAATTGCTGGACAAGTATCAGCAAGAATATTCTGCCGGACTTTCAACCGATAAAAGCAATGAAGCAAAAGAAGACATTGAGAATTTTTTCATTGAATATGTCGATAAAGGCGTTTCGGATTTGAAACTATTTGAAACATTGTTATTGCAGGAGTTACAGCGCGGTGCGAAAATCAGGCTGACTGTGAAAGGATTCGCGAGTCCGTTGGCAAAGACAGACTATAATGTGAATTTGACGAAACGACGCATTTCCTCATTAATAAACTACTTGTCAGCTTCTCAAAACGGATTGTTTCTGCCCTTTTTCAACGGGTCAGCCGAAAACGGTGGACGATTGTATATCCAAGAAGTACCTTTTGGTGAGTACACTGCCAATAAGATGACAAGTGATAATTTCCACGATCAAAAGAATTCTGTTTATTCGCGAGCAGCAGCAATTGAGCGAAAGATTGAAATACAACGTGTTGAGTTTTTAGAAGAGGATAGCTTAAGTTTTATCACTGAAATTTACCCACATTACATTGATTTAAAAACGATTAACCGACAATCAACTAGTTCGCGAAAGTTGAAGTTAACCAATCAAAGCAACTCTATTTTGAATATCGAACGTATTGAGTTGGACACTAATGTCTTTTCTGTCAATTCCCCGAATTTCATTGAAGCGCGACAGGAGGAGTACCTTACAATTAGTATCAAAGGTCAACTTCCAGAAGGATTATTTTCGCTGCCAATAAAGCTGTATTTTGTGGGGTACAAGGAACCACTTATCGTGACGATTAACGGCGAGGGAAAAGATCAATGAAGTTTGAGATGAAAACTGCTATCTTTGACCATCAATTGAATATATGACAGCTTCTGATACGGTAACACCACATAAACCAAGGCTCAAGTTTATTGATATGGCGCGTTCACTTGCCATTTTGCTTATGCTCGAGGGACATTTTACTGGAGCTGCGTTGGGCGAAGAATTCAGAAGTGATGAGTTTCTCTTGTATTCCATTTGGCACAATATACATGGATTGACATCCCCGCTATTTTTCACAGTAACTGGGGTTATTTTCGTTTACCTGTTGGCAGGAAACCAAACGGTGAGTTATTGGCAAAACTTTCGAGTGAGAAAAGGATTTAAGCGATCGCTTGAATTGCTTTTCTGGGGGTATTTGATTCAATTAAATCTATGGAGTATTGGTAAATCAATTTATTACGGAAGCGAATTTCACTTGGATTGGTTTTTTGCTTTTCATGTACTTCAATCCATTGGTGTTGGTATCGCTTTCTTATTACTTATCTACGGTGTGTATAAATGGATTAATCGAGGAGGATTGCATTGGTACTACCTTATTGCAGCACTGTTACTTTTTTGGGGGTATTCTGAAATGAAAGCTTTTAAAGAATGGCAAGAGGGTTTAGTCGCAAGTGGCATACAAGCTCATCCGAACTATTGGCCGATTGGTTTCCCAAAAATTGTTCAAAATATGTTTTATGGACAATTTTCTGACTTCAGCTTTATGCGCTATTCAGGATATACCATTTTGGGTGGGATGATCGGAAGTATAATACGCAATTACCAGCATCGATCCCGGGAATGGTGGTTTGGAACAGGATTCATTTTTGTAGGTATCGTGATTGATTTGTTCATTCAACCCCTTTTTAGGTCATTTGACAATTTTACAGAATACATCGGATTGACGAACCATGGCGATTATGAATTAAATGCGACCGCCTTTATACGCTTTGGTCAAGTATTGATGGTCCTTGGAATTTTCATGTTAATTGACGCATATGTTGACGTGAAAGCAAAGTTGTATTTGAAAATTGGTCAAAATACGCTTCCCATTTATATCATTCACGTAATCATTCTATATGGAGGGATTTTCGGATTTGGATTGAAACCTGAACTTTTTGATGAAAATATGAATCCGTGGATTTCAGCCGGAATCTCCGCAATGGCCATTGTGTTTTTTTCCGTTATGGTATATTATATTGAATACCTTGAAGCATTTTATAACAGAATTATTGCCCGTATAACCTTTAAATCAGATTCCAATCATGCGCCTACTGGTGACCATCTGTAGTTTTTTTATTCTCTTTTCTTCGGCTGCCCAGCAAACAAATGTGTTGTTCATTGGCAACAGTTATACACACATGAATAAGTTGTGTAAAATCTTCGAAAACTTGGCCAATTCAAAAGGGAAATACGTCTTTGGAGATACATTGGCAGTAAGCGGTAGCACCTTACAAGGTCATACGTTAAGAAGTAATACGTATAAAAAGATTAAAGCCCGAAATTGGGATTATGTCTTTATCCAAGGATTCAGCCGCGAGTTGACTATGGACTCAGCTACCATTGCCACCCAAACCATTCCTTATGCTCAACAACTGATTGATAGCATTAAAAAATATAATTCCTGTGCGAATATTTATTACTACATGACCTGGGGTTACGCAGATGGACACCAAGATTCCATTCCTGAGGACACGTATGTTGCGATGCAGGAACGCATTCAGCGCGGCTACCTTCAATTAAGTGAAGCAACTGGCGGTTATCCGATTGCTCCCGTAGGAATGGTATGGAAAGGGATTCGTGAGAAGTATCCTGAAATTAACTTGTACGCGCCAGATAACGCACATCCTAATCATTGCGGAAGTTATACAGCAGCATGTACTTTCTACAGCTCTATTTATAAGCAATCACCGTTCGAGGGTAAACCTCCACATAAAGTAGAAGCAAAAGCAGCTCGAAAAATTGAAAAAGAAGCTGCGGATTATGTGCTTTCCTATTACCCATTTTATAACCTCGATACCCTACAACGCGAAAAACCTACACCACCTGTGATCGATTTCAGTCTATCTGAAAACTGGTTGAGTATTACAGCGTTGAATAAAACAACTGGAGGTTCGGCTTATTTCTGGGATTTTGGAGATGGAAACACCTCTTCCAAGCGCAGTCCAAAACACTATTACCAGAAGCCAGGGAAATACACCGTCACCTTATTCGTGAAAAAAGATTGCCATTGGACGTCTTTCCAACGAAAAATAACTGTTTCCAATCGCTCTAAAAAAGGAAATACCCCGAAACCGGTAACCACAAAAAAGAACTAGTCTTTATTTTTTAAAAAAGACGCGAATTCAGCCGTATAAACGATTGAACCTGTTTTTTGCAAATGGGCGTTATCGAAGAAATAATCTGGATTACTGTATTCAGGTTTAGCTTCATCGTAGATCCAAACTGTACCTGATTTTCCCACAAGAAGTTGCAATCGATTCGCAAATCCAGCTGTTACCTTTCTAAAATTAGGCGGAATGGCTACTATAAAATCGATGTCGTTTCGTTCACACATCGCTACAATCTCCTTGAACGCATTTACCTTCTGTATCAATTCACCTTCTCGTTTGTAAACGTATTGGGTGGTACCGTATTTCTTATCGAACGTTTTCTTTTGATGCGAAATAGGCATTGAACCACAAGGCATAATTGAATCATTCTTCGTAAACTTTCGAGGTGTGAATTTAAAATTCGATTTGTTCAACTGATGCAATACGAGTAATTCTGTAACGAATGGTTTTTTCTCTTTTCGTTTTACCATTTCATCGCGCACCGACTTGTACTTAACCAAGGGATACATGCGATCAAAACGAAATTTAAGGGATTTACTTGTTTTCAATTCATCGCTGTCATCTACCACCAAAACAATTGTTGATGGTTTCTTATTGCCTTTTGTTTCTAGAAGCGTACGAAGTACATATTCGTGAAAGGTCACATCAGATCCTGGAAATGCGAGGTTATAAGACGGTTGATTGGTTGAATCCTCAATTTGCTGAGCAATCAACGAACGTGCTCCTCTAGAAGAACCCATGACGACGATATCGGCACGAATTTTTCCTTGCAGAATGAACTCTAATCGTCGATCTACTTCCCGTTGAGGTGAACTGTCTCGCACAAGAATAAAAGCCTTATCAATTATGAAAAAGCACAACACGAAAGCAAGCAAGCGAATTAAGAACTTCTTCATAACTAAAACTGGAAATAAATGAATTGTTGTTCAACACCAGAGAGCACAACGATAGCTGCGATCAAGAAAGAATAAAACAACCACCTGAAGGGGAACCACCAGCGTGGAGCAAAGTCCTCCAACGCATATTTTTTCTCTCTCCCAAACCATTCTACGACCAGAAAAAAGAGCACAAACACAATCGGCACGTATGCCAACGAGGGTATTGCTGGTTTCTTAAATAAATCTTCTGAAAACATCTTGCCGATGTAAGTAAGCGCATGATTTAAATCTGTTGCACGGAAGAATATCCAACCGAAAACAGCCATTAAAAAGGTAACGATCATACCTATTAGTTCACGAATCGTAGGAAAAATCTTTCCTTGCGCTACCGTTTCCAAATTGTTTCGATTGGAATTAGTAAGTAACAACGGTAAGAAATAAACAGCATTGAGCGCTCCCCAGATGATAAACGTCCAATTCGCACCATGCCAAAATCCGCTGACAAGGAAAATGATAAATGTATTGCGGACTTTCATCCATGTCCCACCGCGGCTACCTCCCAACGGAATGTAGATGTAATCCCGGAACCAGGTAGTGAGTGAAATGTGCCATCGTCTCCAGAACTCAGCGATATCACGAGAGAAATAAGGGAAAGCGAAATTTCGCAATAATTCAATACCGAACAAACGTGACGTTCCTAATGCTATGTCAGAGTAACCGGAGAAATCGCAATAAATTTGAAAGGTAAAAAATAGCGCTCCAACGAACAGCATACTTCCTGAATAATCTGCAGATCCATCAAAAATAAGGTTCGCGTATTCCGCACATCCATCAGCCACAACCACCTTTTTAAATAATCCCCATAGAATTTGGCGCATGCCATCCACTGCGTTGTTAAAAGAAAGGCTTCGTTCTTTCTTTAGTTGAGGCAAAAGGTGAGTCGCGCGCTCTATCGGTCCAGCAACTAATAATGGAAAATAGGCGACAAACAAGCCAAAGTCCACTATACTTTTTTCGCTTTTGATTCGATCCAGGTAGATATCAATAACGTATGACAATACATGAAACGTGTAGAATGATATTCCAACGGGCAGGATAATATTTAATGTAATGGATGACGGATCGAGGTTCATACCCATCGAATTGAAGAGATCCGCAAACGATTGAACGAAGAAGTTATAGTATTTGAAAATGGCCAAGAATCCAACGTTCATTGCAATGCTTAACCAAAACCAGAATTTCTTCCATTTCGGTGTTCCAGCTTTTTCGATACGGATTCCGGTAAAATACCCTAAGAAGGTGGAAAAGGACAATAAAAACAAGAAACGCCAGTCCCAACTGCCATAAAAAAACAAACTAGCAAAAAGCAGTAGTATGTTTTGCCACGTTACCCGTTTGTTTACCACGAACCAATAAAGTGCAAAAATAAGCGGTAAAAAAAGTGCGTATTCGAGTGAATTAAAAATCATTGTTTCAATTATTGATTGGCAATGAGTTGAGTGATTTCTTCCATTTCTATTGCATCAAGTACTAATCTAGGTTGACTAAAATCCATGTCTGCAATAGTGTTCATTGGACTCAGGTGAATGTGCGCATGAGGTACTTCCAATCCGATAACTGTCATACCTACTTTTTTGCACGGAATCACGGCTTTTATTTTGTTCGCTACCACTTTAGCAAATTGAATGAATTCAGCCAATTGTTGGTCATCGATATCAAAAATATAATCGGTCTCTTTCTTTGGTATCACAAGTGTATGGCCTTTTCGCAGTGGAGTAATGTCTAAAAAAGCCAAAAACGCTTCATTTTCAGCAATTTTATAACATGGGATTTCCCCATTCACTATTTTCGAAAAAACGCTCGCCATTAACGTGTGATATCGATAATTTCAAACTTAACTATTCCATTAGGTGTTTGGATATCCGCAATTTCACCAACCGCTTTACCTAACAACCCTTTTCCAATTGGAGAATCTACGGAAATTTTCTTGGCCTTTAAATCCGCTTCGTTCTCTGCGACTAATGTATATGACATTTCCATTCCGTTTGCCACATTTTTAATTTTGACATTGGAAAGGATGAACACTTTTGAATTATCGATCGTCGAATTATCAATTAAACGCGCATTCGCTATAATCGTTTCGAGCTTAGAAATTTTCATTTCCAACAATCCTTGTGCTTCTTTTGCTGCATCATACTCCGCATTTTCTGATAAGTCGCCTTTATCGCGAGCCTCAGCAATTTGGTTTGAAATAGACGGGCGTTGAACTGTTTTCATTTCATGTAACTCATCCTTGAGTTTTTTCAATCCTTCTTCTGTGTAGTAATTAATTTGTGACATGATAAATATCGTTTGAATGTAAGCTATACAAAAACAAGAGAGCCCAATGGACTCTCTTGTTCTACAAATATAAAAATAGGGGTGTTATTTCAAACTAATCGTAGCACCAACTGTGTGAATAATTCCAAAAACTCCTGCGAAACGAGCAGTATACTCAATTCCTAAAGCGCTTTTGCTTTTTCCTACAAGTGCATCGACTGAAAATCCAGCTGTAGGTCCAACTAACGCATTGGAACGGTTCTCAGCTGAAAATAAATTCTTTTCGTACACATAACCAGCACGTAAATTAAAGGCTACTTTATCTCCAGTCATCGCGTAATCAAGACCTAAGCGGTACTGATCGTTTGAGAATGAATTAGCGGTAAATCCTAAGGCCAAATTCAATTTATTGTTTTCATTGAAAATGAAATCGTATGAACCACCAATAGATAACAAAGAAGGTAATTCAAACGTCGCTGAACGTTGCTCAGTTGTGGCTACAAATCCAGTTGACAAATATTCAATCTGTTGAGCTAAACCGTCGCCTTTAAAGCTCATAACTGGACCAACGTTTTTCAACGCAATACCGAACTTTATTTGGTCGCGCTCACCTGTCACGTAGCGAATTCCCGCATCGATAGCAACACCTGTAGCTTTCAAGTTTGAAATATTCTCAGAAATCACTTTAAAGTTAATTCCACCATATATCGATTTTGAAAACGATTTCGCATACCCGACATTAAAAATGTTCGCACGTGGTGAAAAGAAACCGATATTTCCTTCAGGGTTTGCTACGGTAGTAATTGGAATATCTCCAAAGTTCATGGATTGTATACTTACAGCAATCACATCTGATTCAGAAATGCGTTGAGCAATTCCTGCACTATTTAATGAAATTCCTGCATTGCCCATCCAATTGCTGTAATTGAACTTAATCTGAGTTTTATCAGTAAAGGCTAACCCGGCGATATTCATGTACGTAGCTTCCAATCCATTTACAGAAGCAATACCAGCATCTCCTGCTGCAGAACTTCTTGACCAAGGATTGACAAGCATGTGGGAAGCACCTGCTGATCCAACACGATCCTCATTACCTGCTGTTGCTGATAAAGAAACCAACAATGTTCCAGCAAGGATTAGCTTATTCATATTTAGCATTGATTTTTTCATAACATCTTCTTTAACCGCGATTAAATACCTTGAAGGTCAACCTGACGCATTCCACCGAAGAACTTGAGAACTACCTCACCAACATCAGGAACATCGACGTGAATTAAGTACACACCACCTGCAACCGGGATTCCTTTAATATTATTCAAATCCCAATCGATAGAGGTAACAGGGCTGTCCTTCTTAAACTGGCGCACAAGTTTACCATTTACTGAGTAGATCGTCACTGTACATCTTTCAGGAAGGTTGGTAATCTTCACACGCGTATCCAATCGTGCACGTTCATATTCAGAGAACGCATAATAAGGATTCGGTACTACGTTAATAATTTGTAACGCTTCAACCAATGATTCCTGACTGCTCACTTCCGTAGCAATATCGTCCATAGACCAAGAGTACATTGGTTTACCACCATTCAAGCCAGATGCAGTGAAATTCTTGTATTCTTTATTAATACGTAAACGAATCGTCACATTTGTCGAACGCAATGTTTGATCTTCTGCCAACAATGGGTATGCTATCCAAGAAAGTGAACCATACAACTCACGTTTTGCAGTAGCACTGTTTGCTTCTACTTCTAAGTATTTATTGTACAAGAAGTTTCCTGCGTTCGATTCCGCATCAGCTTTAACATATGCAGGGAAATCGAAGCCTGAAGAGAAATTGTTGATTTCCTTTTGGTTGTAGCTGAACACATAGATCGGTTGCATACCACCTAACAATGGATTACCAACACCGTCTACTATTCGATCCGTTGGATTCCAAATCATGTCAGCACCATTTTCACCACCAAGGAATGAATTTTCACCGAATGACATGTACAAACGCGCACCCGATTCAAGATCTACGGCGTAACCAGGGAACCATCCCATTCCCTCACCTGTTCCATCTGGATTTCCGTTTTTATCTACACTTGGACTCTTGCGTAATTCACCCGGCTGCGCATTGCCCACGTTTAACGCAGGTGTTCTACCAAGTTCAACTATTGGACAACGTGTCCAAAGAGCCTTATCATTTGTAATTACGATGTTCACACTTGGCAAGAAGCTGATTGACGCATTGTTCTTAGAAGACCCAGGACTTGCGAGATTATAGTATGCCAGAGGCATGTAATCTGCTTGATAACCTACAAGTCTATGAGGAGCAACCCCACCACCAAGTATTTTTGCATACTTCTTATCATCATCTTGTCCAGCTTCGTCTTTGTAGTTACACGGATTCAAATGAGGCAATTCATCCGGCAAACAATCATCTGGTTGATTTGGAGAATAATCTCCTGACCGAATCCAATTTGTAGGATAGAATGCATCATTGTCCGGAACGAAGGTTAACCAACGCTTAGAGGAATCAGCAAACTCAATAGTAGCATCTATCATATCTGTTACCTTCACAGACTGGTTACCAGATTCTCCATAATATTTATTTTGGTAAATCTGAACTGAAACCCCCCATTGAGGAATGAGCTGCTCGTTGTCCACATCTATGGATTGCTCCGATGTTACAGAGTCTAAAATTAGGCCGTCTTTCTTATCGTAACGGTATATTACCCATTCAGCAGAATCAGCAGCATTTGATGCAGACTCCGTATAATTTCTGAACTTACATTCAAAATAACCACCTACCAAATTCAACGGATCAATTACTTTCACGTTTATTGGACCAGCACCGTAATCATAAACCGGCTTTTCTACAAAACCTTGATTCAATACATTTGATAAAGTAGCCGTTGTAAACTCAAGTGCTCTATTACCATTACCGTAACCGTCTAATCGTGTAATTCTTGGAGAAGTACCGTATTCCGCACGTTGATTAGTACCATCCGCTTCTGGAGAAGGATTGTGAGGTACAGCAGCCGTGGCCGTGATTGCAGATCCGTCAAAATTCAAACGGGAAGAAATATATGGTATTTTTTGTCCATCAAGAGCCAACGGATCATTTGGATCGTACTTCTTGAATTCATTGAATGCGTATGAAACTGCAATGTAATAATACGTCTTGTGATTCACAAGTGTACGCGCACCAGTAGCAAATGCATCTTCTGTAATTTGGAAAGAGTGACTAATACCTTTGTTCTCACCGTCTACTTTCTCAGTCGGAATGGAATAACCTAGGTCTTCATCAAATTCAAAGTTGATAATGCGACTAATGTCATTTTTGATGTCACACTGAGCAACTAAACGCGCTTTATTAGCATCAGACAAGTCAGAAACAGACACTTCATCATCTTTCAATTGGAAGATTTGGTATCCTTCAAAGCGGTAAACTCGATCTACAGTTGGATCAGGAATATTAATTTCATCCTCTTCAGCATACGCTTCTATTGGAGCTGTATTATCTAACATTAAGATCAACTCGTTCTCCAATTCCTGAATGACCAATTTCGGCGCTGCAGGTGGATTTAGAATCTTAAAACATGCATCGAATAAAGCTTGAGCTTTTGTATCTGCACGTTTCATCGCATTAACAGAAGAGAATAAATCACCGTCCGTGCCTCGACCGTATACCATACCTACTGTAATGTTGTTTACCGCACCTGGTTTCAATATAAATGGACCAGCTGATTGAACAAAACGACGGTCACCCGGAGGGTTGTTACTAGTTGACTCATCCCAACCGTTCGGGAAAGCTGTACTTAAATCTTCGCCACTAGTTGCCCAGTATAATGGATCTGACGTTCCAGGGAACATGTAATCTGATGGTACTGTTGTAACTCCGTTTGAACCCTCATGACCTAAACCACCGTAGAACATTTCAGAACCATTTGCCCATGAACCACTCATGAAGTTGTAGTATTGAGCGGCTGTTTGCGGATCCGTATATGGGAATCCAAACTGTGCATTGTAGTACGTAAATCGACGCATACCGAAACGCTCGTTATCTACGATACCATCAGAATAACCGATACCAATTCCTTTGTAAACAATACCATTTCCTGCAATTGCTTCAATAACAGACGGAACTACAAGGTTACCAGTCGTCTCATCCACAAAAGGACCCACGTTATCAACACCATCTGCATCTTGGTAAGGACCTTCAAAGAAATCACACCCAATTGCAGGTGGATTTTCACCGTAACCCGGACGTCCACCATCCGACTCATCGATCAAATCACCATTGAACATGTAACCTAAACCTCTTGATACGTCACATCCCGCATAGTCGTCAGCGTAGTTACCAACGTCAGCATCTAAATACTGAGAGAAGTAGGTGTTAAACAAAGTTTGTGTACCGCGGTTAATTAATTCATAGTTGTAAAAAGTCATTTTATTCACCTCGTCATTTGTGGCAAATGCAAACGCTTGGGCACGAATTTCCATACCAATTGGATCACCACCAGTTTCAGTGTGGATATTTCCTTTATCGTTAAATACCCACCAATGCGTTTCGTCACCAAAAAGTGAAATACGACGATCAATACCACATTCGATGTCATCACGACCAAGAATGTCATCGTACCAAGGGTGGTCGCCGTCTTCAGAAGGGTTGTATGCACCATCTTGGTTTCTATCGTAATATGGGGCTAAGAAGTAATCTTGTCCTCGCGACACATCACCATGCGCTGGCCAATTGTAGATTCTATTCAATTCATCTGCAGTTGGCTCAGAAACGTCATCACAACCATCCGTAATTAGTCCTGCCTGACATTCCCACCATAAACTAAATTTGATGACTTCCGCCTTACGAATAGTATAAAACTTATCGTACGCTATACACTGATCAGGATCGATATTCGCTTCTCCGAAATCACGTACTGCATCATCTCCAACTGGATTAAGTGGGTTGTAGTTCCCTGATCCTGGATTTACCGTTAAAGGTCCTGCCCAAAAATCATTACCTTGACGGAAACGCAATGCTGCCAATTTCAACTGACCATTCACATCTGTTCCTCCCATCCAAAGGGCACCTGCATAAATCATGTGAAGTCCACTTCCTTTTGGAATTTCGTATGATGCGACACCCGCTGCACGGTTCTGAAACATGGATCCACCTTGTTCAATTAACGCACGAACGTCGTTAAATTCCATGATCAATTTAGCCGTTGATGGAGAACAGTTTGCTCCTTTTAACGTTTGACCTTTACCACTTTTCGGATTGTCATTCGGATGAATGTAAGCGAATGCATCATTCGACATATATGTCGAAAGTCCGATAACTATTGCAAGTAATTGCTTTTTCATAACTGTTTATCTCGTATGAATTAAAAATCAAATTTAACACCCAATCGAATTGTTCTTGGCGCGCTAATATTAAACGGATTCTGGATTTTCATCGTGTAATAATCTCTGAATGCCTGTTCGTCTAATTGGTTTTGAATAGACGTCTGGCTTGCTGCAGCAGCAAGGTACCCATCGTCATCCCAGTTACCAGTCGCACGGTAAACATTCAACACGTTAAACTGGTTGAACAAGTTCACCACACGCACGTAAACGTTCAAGAAAGTAACTTTTTTCTTGTTCTCATCTTTACCGAATTCGATATTGAACGTACGGTCTACTTGTAAGTCAAGACGGTAGTTCCAAGGTAAACGTGAACCGTTTAATGTTCCGTTCAAACCAGCATTCAATGTACCGATACCTTCATCCGTGATAAACGTTTGGTTCGAATAAGGTGAACCAGAATAGATGTTCGTCACGATGTTAATACCTGTATTTTCTAAAAGATTAAATCCTCCGATAACCGGACCGTTGTAATCCTCACCTTCACCATAACGGTAGTCAGCTGTAATTGCGAAAGCGTGACGTTGGTCAAATGAATAAGGAGTAATTGTACGTAAGTTTGGCAAACCAGCTTGCACCAATGCCGCAGCAGACGTTGCATCTGAACCTGTACCATCTGCAAACTGTAACGTATAAGCAGCAGTCATTCGAAGGTTTCCTGTTCTACGCATGTCGTAAGAAATTGTCATCCCTTTTACTGTACCAAAGTCACGGTTACCGAACGTACGGTACGTTGCCGGATAAGCCTCAAATACATTCAAAAGCTGCACTTGATTACGTTGTTCACGGTAGAATGCTGAGATTTTTAACGAAGATGTTTTAGTAAGTACCTGTTGGAAACCAAGTTCATAATCAACCGTTGTTTCAGGTCTCAAGTTCGCATTGTTTATAATAGCGTTACGAGAGTTGATGAATTGGTATTCAAACGGATCAAAACGGAATCCAGAAGTTGGACGTTTTGTCAAGATATCGTAGTGTGCAAAGAAAGAAGCCTCATCAGAAATCGGGAATGAGAACGCCACACGAGGCATTACATTCACTTGAGCTTTGTAATCTTCGAATGCATCAGCAGAAGGTGTTTCTTGTCCTGGATTTAACAACCATGGCTGAATACCTGTAGCGCCGCGGAGTACTTTTGGATCTTCTACCTGTACACCATCCGCATTGTACCAATCAGTTCCGATTCGGTAACCGTTGATTGCGGAAGGATTGTTCACATCATTTACGTATACTGTATAATCATCACCCATTGCTTCAGGAATGTCTACCCATCCGTATTGCGTTGGATCAGTAGCTGCTAAATCGCGTGCTTCTGCCACAGTACGTGCATTGTAGAATAAGTAAGGATCTTTAAGAACAGGTTGGTTTGCATCGAATACATCTACACGAACCCCCACATTAAAGACGATGTCGTTAAATGCGAACTTATCCATCAAGAATCCAGCGATGTACGTTGGAGCGAAAGCACCCACAAAACGACGGTAGTTTCCATTCTCATCGAACTCGTTGAAGTAACGGTTGATATCCGTTTGACCGCGCACTTTTTTACCCGTATGATCATAACCGAAGTAAGAAACAAATGAGTTACCGCTATTCAATAATTCATCTGGCGAGAACATGTCAAATGAGAAAATATTCGGGTCATACTGGTCGATATCTACATAATCTAACCCAGCAGGATCCAATCCTAACTGCGTACGTAAGTTGTAATCGAAGAATGATTGGTTGTCATTATTCTCTTGTCCACCGTAATTACCAGTTCCGGAAGTGTAAGCGTAACCTGTATTTAAGCGATTGTAAGAAATTGCTTTAAACGATCCCATGTCGGTTGTATCACCACTTGACTTATCTAATTCCTCAATGTGGAAGTTTGTCAACTGACGCGCTATTTCCCAAATACCAACCGGACCGTTTGTTCCACCACCTGTTGTTGTACCTGAAGACCAACCACGATCCCAACGTTGTTCTAGTTCGAAACCGAAAGAAAGCGAGTGATCACCGATGTTTACAGACATGGAACCTGTACCACGCAACTGATCAGTTTCAGTTTTACCGAAGAAATTGTAAGGTGCACCTATATTCCCCCAAATCCCGTAAACAGAAGTTGGAAGGTCACCGTTTCTTAAGGCATTTCCTTGTTCAATCTGGAATAAGTTTTCATAATTCCCTACTGGATCACCTTGATAGATATTGTAGTATTGAGTAGTAATTGCAGCAAGTGCAGAGTTTGTCTCTGAAGGATTGAACGCCACTTCTACATCTCTAAAACCATCCTGTTCTTTCAAATCTACTTCGCCATCTCCGTTTGAATCGAACATTGCATAGGTTGGGATACGAGTTGTTGTAAACGTTCCCACATGACCGTAGTTGAAGATATTGTATTTATGGTTCGGATCGTACACATCGTCTTTTGTTTTGGAATAATCCACCATTAACGAGTAAACGAATGATTTTAATTTGGAAGAACTACCTTCTTCATCATTTGTGAAACGCTGGGTTAAACGAGCAAACGCCCTCCAATCCAACGATTTAGTTACACCAAAGTTGGTGAAGTTTAACACAGAATTCCCAAATGAATAGTTTGAACCATCCCTGTAGTTTAATGACCCTCCGAATGTTAAGTTTACAGTTGGGCCGGTGTTCACGTCAATTTTAGCTTGTCCAGAAACCGTAGTAGATCTCGCGTTCATTCTCCATGGCACTTTTTCGAAATCTGAATCTTCAGTTGGGTTTCCATCTGCGTCGACTGGATTTCTTAAAAATAATGCATTGTGGAATGTACCTTGACCGGAAGATGTTGGACGTAATGGATTAGCCAACAATTCTTCACGCGCTTCTTTTTTGATTCGGTAGCTACCACCAGCAAGTGGTCGGCTATCTAATTCGTCTGTTATGTTTGCTGAGACAAGGAATCCTAATCTAGGACGCACTTTGGCACCTGTAGAATCTCGTTGCATCCAAAGCGGACCAGAGAACATTCCTTCTGCAAGGTTATAACCGTACTTATCTAAACCAATTACTTTTCCGTCGTAACCGTTTGGATCTTCACCGTTTAGATAGAATCCGGAGGATACAACTTCGGCAGAACCGAAAAATTTAGATGACGGTCCACGCGTTGTAACAGAGATAATACCACCTGTTACGTCACCATAGTTAGCGGGAACACCACCAGTAATAACGGAAACCTCTTCAATTGCTGATTTAGGTAAATTCGAAGAGCCACGTACTTTGATACCATCTATAAAGAAGTAAGTTGCATCTGAACGTGAACCACGGACCGAGATTTCTCCTGTACCTTCATTAGAGTTAACCCCTCCAACGGTTTGTGCTACACCAGCAGCGGAACGAACTGGTAGCCGAGCAATATCCTCACGTGTAATCGTTGCACCAGAAGCTCCACCATCTTTATCGATAAGCGGTACTTTATAAGCTACAATTCTCACTTCCTGAATTTCTTTAACCTCTTTGGCTTTCGAAATGACTAGGTCGTCTAGGAAGGTAATCTTATCAGATGATACGATTACACCAGTTTGACGGAATGGCTGAAAGCCTTCAGCCTCATTTCTTACTTCAACATCGTAAGTACCAGCAGCGATCGAATTGATTTGGAATTTTCCATCGAAATCCGTTGTGGCACCACCTCGTACGTTACCACCTTGAAGAAGTAACACCTTACTAAACGCGACAGGTTGTTTATTGTCGCCGTCTGTAACCGTACCTTTCAACGATCCCAAACCTGTTTGGGAATACGAATAAGAGGCTGTAAATAAGATACTTAATAATAAATAGTTAAGTTTTCGTAACATAAGCACAGTTTAATGTTCAAACTTGTTTGTTTCAAGAAAGCTGGTAAATATAGAAAAATTCACTCGCATTACATTCGCGTTAAAAAAAATTAAATTGACATCGAATTAACTTTACTTAACAAAGAAATGAAGTTGAGGAAACATTGAAGATAGTGTTGTTACCATATTTTTTGCCAAGTATACAAGTCTAAGCGGTCCTGAAATATTTTTTGTTTTTTTGTGGAAAACTCTTTTATGCCGTTCACGCAATCGTATCAACAGTTAAACCATGTTGATTTACATATTATGTCTTATGCGGATTTCGATCCTAAGGAGTACGAAGATCACCTCACAGAAGAAGAAAAAGAGCGATTATTGACATTTGGCAGTAAAAAAAGGCGTCAAGAGTTTACAGCAACGCGCGTATTGCGGCATTACATTTTTGGATTTACACATATACATTATACAGCGATTGGTTCGCCTTACATTCCGAATGAAGGTTATATTTCTATTTCTCATGCGAAAGGGGTTGTTGGAATAGCTGTGTGTAAGAAAGGAGTTGTCGCATTGGATTTGGAGCGCGTCACACCCAAAGCGAAACAACTTCATTTAAAGTATTTGAATGATCGAGAAGTTTCTGAATTTGATTGTTCGTCGGAACTTGAAATGACCAAAGCGTGGTCAGCAAAAGAGGTATTATATAAATTAGCGGAATCAAAAGGGCTAGATTTTAAGAAAGATCTCTTGTTATATAATCGATTGGATGGACTTTTTGGAGAAATACGCACATCAAATGGAACTCACACATTGGAATTGATCAGTATTGTAACAAATGATCTCGTAACAACATTAAATAAAGTGGAATGAACCATATACTCCCCGAAATTTTTTCAAGCGATAAAAGTGTCGCTGTCCTTATTGATCCGGAAAAGGTTGTAAACAAAGAAAAACTCATTGAATTAGTAAAGCGTGCTTCATTTGCCAAAGTCAGTTGTTTTTTTATTGGAGGAAGTACTGTTTCATCGACCCAATTTAGTGAAGCAGTTGAGGTTATTCGCGCTCATACTGAACTGCCATTATACATCTTTCCAGGATCTTCAGAACAATTGAGCAAAGAGGTCGATGGATTACTTTATTTAAGTTTACTTTCTGGTCGCAATCCAGAGTATTTAATTGGTCAACATGTTAAAGCAGCCACCTATATTGAAACGCTTAAAATACCCATTTTTCCAACCGCGTATTTACTCATAGATGGCGGGACAAAAAGTTCAGTTGCTTATGTAAGTCAAACGCAACCAATTCCACAAGATCAAATAGCAATTGCATATTCAACGGCGTTAGCAGGGAAGCAACTTGGATTTCAACTGATTTACTTAGATGCCGGTAGTGGAGCGAAAGATCCTGTTCCTCTTGATATGATTGTTTCAATTCGTTCAATTGGATTGCCAGTCATTATAGGTGGAGGCATTCGAACAATAAAAGGTATTCGAGATGCTCATGAGGCTGGAGCCAATGTTGTTGTCATTGGGAACAAATTGGAAGAGGATGTGGATTTTTTATTGGATTTATCGTCTTACATGAACGATTGCGGATTGGAAGATTGCA
>JBILNH010000139.1:0-6435 GCA_044375095.1 Crocinitomicaceae bacterium | reverse complement strand
TATAATACATTACAAAAAGATACTTCAAACTCAGAGAAAGAAGCGGTAGAGCATATTTATCGTCAATTGAGAAATGCTGAACCACCTGATTATGAAACAGCAAAAGGCGTTTTTGAAAAATTGTTCTTTTCTGATACACGTTATGACTTAGGTGAAGTAGGTCGTTTTAGATTAAACAAAAAATTGAAAATAGACAGTGCTGAAGAATCACGTGTTTTAACGAAGCATGATATCATTTCAATCATTAAATACTTGATTGAATTGATCAACTCAAAAGCTGATGTTGATGATATTGACCACTTGTCTAATCGTCGTGTACGAACAGTTGGTGAACAATTATACTCTCAGTTCGGTGTAGGTCTTGCGCGAATGGCAAGAACGATTCGTGAGCGAATGAACGTTCGTGATAATGAAGTATTTACACCAATTGATTTGATAAATGCAAAAACGTTATCATCAGTAATAAATTCATTCTTCGGTACCAATCAGTTGTCTCAGTTTATGGATCAAACAAATCCACTATCGGAGGTGACGCACAAACGAAGATTATCTGCCCTCGGGCCTGGTGGTCTTTCTCGTGAACGTGCTGGTTTCGAAGTTCGAGATGTTCACTACACGCACTACGGTCGTTTGTGTACAATTGAAACACCTGAAGGACCAAATATTGGTTTGATTTCTTCACTTTGCGTATTTGCGAAAGTAAATAAACTTGGATTTATCGAAACACCTTATCGTGAGGTGAATGGTGGTAAAGTGGTATTGGAAAAAGAACCAATTTATCTTACTGCTGAAGAGGAAGATGCCAAAATGATCGCGCAAGCGAATGCTATTGTTGACAATAACGGAAAGTTCTTAACTGAGTTCGTAAAGGCTCGTTTTGAAGGTGATTTCCCTGTTGTTAATCCTAATAGTTTGAATTTAATGGATGTAGGAGCAAACCAGATTGCTTCGATTGCTGCTTCTTCAATTCCTTTCTTGGAACATGATGATGCGAACCGTGCCTTAATGGGATCAAACATGCAACGTCAAGCAGTTCCATTGCTTCGACCTGCAGCTCCTATTGTTGGAACTGGTATAGAACGACTAGTCGCAAGAGATTCACGTGTGTTAATTAACGCAGAAGGATCAGGTGTAGTTGAGTACGTTGATGCTAATGAGATCGTTATACGATACGATTGGAATTCTGAAGATAAACTAGTGAGTTTTGATTCAGAAGTTACACGTTATCCATTAACGAAATTCATGAAAACGAATCAGAGTACCTGTATCAATTTGAAACCAATTGTTAAGAAAGGTGATCGAGTTCTTGCAGGTCAAGTACTTTGTGAAGGATACGCTACGCAGCAAGGTGAGTTAGCTCTTGGGCAAAACCTTAAAGTAGCATTCATGCCATGGAAAGGGTACAACTTCGAGGATGCAATTGTGATTTCTGAGAAAGTTGTTCGCGATGATATCTTTACGTCTATTCATATCGATGAATATACATTAGAAGTACGTGATACGAAACGTGGAATGGAAGAGTTAACGTCTGATATTCCGAACGTTTCAGAAGAGGCAACAAAAGACCTTGATGAAAACGGTTTAATTCGTATCGGAGCAGAAATAAAAGAAGGTGATATACTAATCGGTAAAATTACACCGAAAGGTGAAACTGATCCATCACCTGAAGAGAAATTACTTCGTGCGATCTTTGGTGATAAAGCCGGTGATGTGAAAGATGCATCTTTAAAAGCTGGACCTTCACTTCGAGGAGTCGTAATTGAAAAGAAACTTTTCTCTCGAGCTATTAAAGATCGAAAGTCAAAAGCTCAGGACAAACCAATTCTAGAAAGTCTTGATGCTGATTTCGATAAGGAATTCGTTCAATTGAAGGAAAAGCTTTCTGAGAAATTATTAACCATTCTAGGTGAGCATAAGTCAGCTGGAGTATTCAATAATTTTAAAGAAGAAATAATTAAAAAAGGAACGAAATTCAACCAAAAGAATTTAGTTGCTATTGATTATTCTATCGTTAATCCAACAAATTGGACTGCTGACGCACATATCAACGGACTTGTTGGTCGAGTAATTCACAACTTTAATATTAAGTCGAACGATTTACTTGGGACATACAAACGTAAGAAGTTTCACATTTCAGTTGGAGACGAGCTTCCAGCAGGTATCGTAAAAATGGCTAAAGTTTATGTGGCCAAAAAACGAAAACTCAAAGTGGGTGATAAAATGGCAGGTCGCCACGGTAACAAAGGAATTGTAGCGAATATCGTCCGACAAGAGGATATGCCGTTCCTTGAAGATGGTACTCCTGTAGATATCGTGTTAAATCCTCTTGGTGTTCCTTCGCGGATGAACTTAGGACAGATTTATGAAACAGTTCTAGGTTGGGCTGGAGAAAAGTTAGGAGTAAAATTTGCAACGCCAATCTTTGATGGTGCTCACCCATCACAAATTGATGAGTGGACTGAAAAGGCAGGTGTTCCAAAATCGGGTAAAACGTACCTTTATGATGGAGGGACCGGAGAACGTTTCCATCAGCCTGCTACTGTGGGAGTAATCTACATGTTGAAACTATCTCACATGGTTGATGATAAAATGCACGCTCGTTCTATCGGACCGTACTCGTTGATTACTCAGCAGCCTTTAGGAGGTAAAGCACAATTTGGAGGTCAACGATTCGGTGAGATGGAGGTTTGGGCACTAGAAGCTTTCGGAGCAGCAAATATCCTACAGGAAATTCTAACTGTTAAATCCGATGATGTTATGGGTCGTGCCAAGGCATATGAATCCATTGTTAAAGGAGATAACATACCTGAACCAGGAATTCCTGAGTCATTCAACGTATTGTTGCATGAGTTAAGAGGATTGTGTTTAAACATCTCATTGGACTAATTGTAAAGTTGTTGAATTAAGAAAACAAGCATAAAATGGCTTACAGAAAAGAAACACCGAAAAAACAAAGTAGCTTCAACAAAATAACGATCTCATTGGCATCACCAGAGGTGATTCTTGAGCAATCGAGTGGGGAAGTACTTAAGCCAGAAACGATCAATTACAGAACATACAAACCGGAAAGGGATGGTTTGTTCTGTGAACGTATTTTTGGTCCGGTAAAAGATTATGAATGTCATTGTGGTAAATACAAAAGAATTCGTTACAAAGGAATCGTTTGTGATCGCTGTGGTGTTGAGGTAACCGAGAAAAAAGTTCGTCGTGAGCGAATGGGACATATATCACTAGTTGTGCCTGTTGCGCACATCTGGTATTTCCGTTCATTACCGAATAAAATCGGTTATTTACTTGGTCTACCAACAAAAAAGTTGGATCAGATTATTTATTATGAGCGCTATGTAGTGATTCAGGCTGGTGTAGCTACGAATCTTGATGGTTCTTCGCTTAAGCGCTTAGATTTTCTAACGGAAGAGGAATATTTAGATATTCTGGACACGTTACCAAAAGAAAATCAATACCTTGAAGACGCGGATCCAAATAAATTTGTTGCAAAAATGGGTGCTGAAGCATTGCATGATTTGTTACGAACTATGGATCTAGAAGAAACATCTTACAGACTTCGTCACCAAGCAAATACAGAAACATCAGTTCAACGTAAGAATGAAGCGTTAAAGAGACTTCAAGTGGTAGAAGCGATGCGCGAATCGCAAGAACGCATTGAAAATCGTCCAGAATGGATGATTGTAAAGGTTGTTCCGGTTATTCCACCAGAGTTACGTCCGCTTGTTCCTCTTGATGGAGGTCGTTTTGCAACGTCTGATTTAAATGACCTTTACCGAAGAGTAATTATCAGAAATAATCGTTTAAAGCGATTAATAGAAATCAAAGCACCTGAAGTTATCTTACGTAATGAAAAACGGATGCTTCAAGAATCTGTCGATTCATTGTTTGATAACTCTCGTAAGTCAAGCGCAGTTAAAACTGAATCAAATCGCCCACTTAAATCGCTTTCTGACTCCCTAAAAGGTAAACAAGGTCGTTTCCGTCAAAACTTATTAGGAAAACGTGTAGATTATTCAGCACGTTCAGTAATTGTCGTTGGTCCAGATTTAAAATTACATGAGTGTGGTTTGCCTAAAGATATGGCAGCCGAACTATACAAACCGTTCATCATTCGTAAAATGATCGAACGTGGAATCGTTAAAACGGTTAAATCTGCAAAGAAAATCGTTGATCGTAAAGAGCCAGTTGTTTGGGATATTCTAGAAAATGTATTGAAAGGACATCCAGTTCTTCTTAACCGTGCACCAACGCTTCACCGACTAGGTATACAGGCATTTCAACCTAAATTGATTGAAGGAAAAGCAATCCGACTTCATCCATTAGTAACTACGGCATTTAACGCCGATTTCGATGGTGACCAGATGGCTGTGCATTTACCACTTGGTAATGCTGCAATCCTTGAGGCTCAATTGTTAATGCTTGCATCACACAATATCTTGAACCCTGCCAACGGTGCGCCGATAGCTGTACCATCTCAAGACATGGTTCTTGGTTTGTATTACATCACTAAAGGAAAGCGTTCTACAAAAGCAGAAATTGTTAGAGGTGAAGATGGTGTATTCTATTCTCCGGAAGAGGTAATCATTGCTTACAACGAGAAAAAACTTGATTTACATGCGCACATCAAGGTGAAAACCTATGATTTGAATAAAAGTGGTGAGCCTGAACTTCAGTTGCTAGAGACAACTTGCGGACGTGTATTATTCAATGAACGTGTTCCAAGAGAAGTTGGATTCATCAATGATGTAATGACGAAAAAAGCATTACGCGACATAATTGGTGAGGTGTTAAAAGTATCTGGGACGTCTCGATCAGCTCAATTCCTTGATGACATTAAAGAATTGGGTTACGATATGGCATTCAAAGGTGGTCTTTCATTCAATTTGGACGATATCATCATCCCGAAAGAGAAAGAAGCATTAGTTGAAAAAGCAGAGAACGAGGTAAAAGAAGTAATGAGTAATTATAACCTCGGTTTGATCACTAACAATGAACGCTACAACCAAATTATTGATATTTGGACACATACGAATTCGCGCTTGACGCATACACTTATGGAACAATTGAAGACAGACCGTCAAGGTTTCAATTCAATTTACATGATGTTTGATTCAGGTGCACGTGGATCTAAAGAACAAATTCGTCAGTTATCCGGAATGAGGGGATTGATGGCAAAACCTCAGAAATCAGGTGCGTCAACTCAGGAAATAATCGAAAACCCAATTCTTTCTAACTTTAAAGAAGGGTTATCAATTCTTGAGTATTTTATCTCTACTCACGGTGCACGTAAAGGTCTTGCTGATACGGCATTGAAAACAGCTGATGCTGGATACTTGACACGTCGACTTGTTGACGTAGCACAAGATGTTGTTATCAACGCTGATGATTGTGGTACACTGCGCGGAATTGTAGCTACTTCGCTCAAGAAAAACGATGAAGTAGTAGAGCCATTGTACGATCGTATTTTAGGAAGAACTTCTGTACACAATGTATACTTGCCAGAATCAGACGAGTTAATCGTATCAGCTGGTGAACTAATTTCAGAGGAGGTAGCAACGGCAATAGAAAAAGCAGGAATTGAAGAAGTTGAAATTCGGTCAGTTCTTACGTGTGAAATGAGACGTGGTGTGTGTTCAAAATGTTACGGACGTAATCTCGCGACACACAGATCTGCTCAACAAGGTGATGCCGTTGGAGTTATCGCTGCTCAATCGATTGGTGAGCCAGGAACTCAGTTGACATTGCGTACATTCCACGTTGGGGGTACTGCCTCTAACATTGCTGACGTTTCTGACTTGAAAGCAAAGGCAAATGGTAAAATGGAGATTGACGAGCTTAGAACAATTGAAAAGCAACTTCCAGATGGAACGAAGCGTGTAGTTGTTGTAGGTCGTTCTGCTGAGCTTAAAATTTCTGATGAAAAGACGGGAATCCTCGTAATGACCGCTAACATTCCTTACGGATCTGAGATGATGATTGAGAATAACTCAAAAGTTAAGAAAGGTGACGTAATCTGTAAGTGGGACCCGTATAACGCTGTTATTATCTCCGAAGTAACGGGTAAAGTTGTCTTCGATAGTATTATTGAAGGGATTACTTTCCGTGAAGAAGTCGATGAGCAAACAGGTTTACGTGAGAAAATCATTACTGAGTCAAGAGATAAGAAAAAGAACCCTGCAATACATGTGATTGATCCGAAAACCAAAGCTGTTCTTCGTGAATATTCTCTTCCAGTCGATGCACACATCGCTGTAGAAGAAGGAGCGAAGATTGAAGCGGGTGATATTTTAGTTAAAATCCCACGTGTTGCCGGTAAAACTGGTGATATCACGGGTGGTCTACCACGTGTGACTGAATTATTCGAAGCACGTAATCCATCTAACCCAGCAGTTGTATCAGAAATTGACGGTATCGCAGAATATGGTA
>JBILNH010000057.1:0-12608 GCA_044375095.1 Crocinitomicaceae bacterium | reverse complement strand
TCATCATTCCGTTAGTAACCACAACCCTCGGTGCTTCTTTGTGCGAAGGGAACAAGCCCATCGGGTGACCAGAATACATCACCAACGTTTGCTCGTCCGTCATCTCCGCCAAATACTTCATGGCTAAACGGTATTGGGCCCAGTTCTGAAAAACAGCTCCATTTCCTCCATAAGTAATCAATTCATGTGGATGCTGTGCAACGGCGTAATCCAAGTTATTCTGGATCATCAACATGATGGCTTTCGCTTGGACTGATTTACCTGGGTATTCATCTATGGAACGTGCAACCATAGTATAGCCTGGCCTGTACCGGTACATATAAATCCTACCATACGATGCGAGCTCATCGGAAAAATCGATGGCTAACTCCGAATGCTGATCCTTTGGGAAATAGCGGAGTGCGTTTTTTAATGCAAGTTTCTTTTCTTCAATTGTCAGAATTTGCTTGCGTTTCGGGGCATGATTAATCTGGGGATCAAACACTTTTTTAGCTGGAATTTGACTAGGAATTCCTTCAAGAACAGCGCGATGGAAATCGGATGGATTCATGATTAATTTTGTTTAGTACAAAGTTAATACAATCCATACGCATGAATTGTTGAGCGGTAAAAAATTACTTCAATAGGTTCAGGTGACCATTAAACGTAAACTTGTTGTCGCTGATTCGATCTTTTGCCTCTATGAACCAAGTATATGCTCCTTCTTGTACGAGTTTACCGTTATAACTTCCATCCCATGTTTCTTCAGGATTGTTTGATTCAAAAATCAATTCTCCCCAACGGTTGTAAATGGTCAACTTAAAATTATAAATATCAATTCCCTCGATAAACACACGCCAATGTTGGTTATGCTCATCCCCATCAGGTGTAAACGTATTTGGCGCATATAGAATGATTTCGGGAACCACGACAACAAGTCGTTCTAAAGAATCAATACAACCGAATTCTGATGTGGCAATGAGCAGCGTATTGTAATCACCCGTTTGCCCATCAGGAAGAACTGTTAATACATTTTCCTCTTGAGAATACGCAGGACTCCCATCTTGGATAAACCATTCATAAGTTGATCCACCAGTCGAATAGTTATTTAGTTGAACTTGCGTACTAAACATTGTAACTGGATTAGGGCTGTAATTAAAATTGGCTACTGGTTGAGGATATACTGTTAAATAATTTACGAATGTAGCAGAATCAACGCAACCTTGAGGCGAGGTAACAATTAACTGAATCGTGTAGTTTCCAGCCTCCAATGGATTAGTAATAATGCTCTCTTGATCAACAAAAACTTGTCCGTTGGACACTTGCCAATAGAGGTTCTCAACCATATTAGGATCGGTTGCATTGAACACATTAAATACGGCTGGTTCACAAATTGCAGGATCGTTGGTGCCAATTAATGGAATTGGAAGCGGTAAAATAGTGATGTCAGAGTTAAGAACTAAAGGTGTTGATTCGCATCCATCCGTTATCGTAACAGTGTAAGAAGTGTTGGTTAAAGGAGATAATGTTTGCGTACTAGTTAACCCATTTTGATTCGTGCCAGAGGACCAAGAAAACAAATACGGTCCATTATTTCCTCCTGATGCTGTTGCCGTTAAAGACGCAGAGTATCCTGGGCATATTTCAGTTGCTGGACTAAGCGCACCACTTATTGGAGGTAAAACTTGTACAGAAATACTTTGCGGTAGAGACTGACAACCGTTTTCATTCTCCACATATAAATTAACCGAAGTGTTGTTCACTGGAGAAAGCAACTGAGTCGATGAGTTGTCAGTTGTGAAGTCCCAGAAATAAGTAAACGTAATACCTCCAGTTGCAGCTCCCTGAAGTGTAGCCGTTCCATTTTGGCAGACAATTGTATCGTTGCTAACCGAAAGTTGAATTGGAGCAGGATTTACAACAGTGATAGAAGAGCAAACATCGCAACCAACAATCGTTCGAGAACAAACAGTATATGTACCCGGCGCTATTCCATTAAACACAGAATCGGCTTGCCAAGTCACTCCATTATCAACGCTATATTCTACAGCATCAGGATTATCGACATGGATAGCACCATCACTTAACCCAAAACAACTTGGAGTATCAAAAGTTAACACCTGTGTCGGATTTTGAACAAGTACGCGCATGGTATCCCGATTTATACCACAAACCGAATTGGTTTCTCTAAGAATGAATGAGTAAAGTCCAGGTTGATTTACCGTTACAGTTGGTGTCAATGACGAAAAATTCGGACTAAAATTAACCGTTGGTGTTGGGGTAATTCCGGTAGTTAAAAACTGCCACGACATCGTATTTGCTGTACTGGTTTGCGTTCCGCTCAAGTAGATAGGATCGCCTAAACAGACTGTGTCATCAACACCAGCAAAAGGGGTTGGAGGAGCAAATGCATTTATCGTAATGTTCGTAACAGAGGTTGAAGGACAAAGAGGATTGGACGAAAAGGTCGACATTGCATATGTATGTGCACCTTGAGTTGTTGGAGTTGCAGTAACTACTGAACCAGAGGTTGCACTTAAATCAGGATTAGGATTCCATGTGTAAGTCCCGTTTCCTCCACCAGCTGTTAAAGTAATTGTATTTCCTAAGCAAATGTTGGTTGTTGGCGTATTGATAAATCCGGACACTTGAATTCCAGAATTCACCCCAATGACGTAGTTACATACATC
Source organism: Crocinitomicaceae bacterium (assembly GCA_044375095.1). Taxonomy (GTDB): domain Bacteria; phylum Bacteroidota; class Bacteroidia; order Flavobacteriales_D; family Crocinitomicaceae; genus M0103. The sequence goes on along the minus strand of JBILNH010000057.1, from coordinate 9,939 downwards.
ACCGGCAAACCCATCGATCATCATGTAGTAAGTGTTCCCTGGCGTTAGGCCACTTACAGTTACAGGTTGAGCTGATGAGGACGGCGCCAAGGGTGAAACACACGTATGGGTAGTTACAGCACCACCGCAACTTGGTGTTGAAAATACCATAACTTGAATTCCCAAATTAGTAGTAGTTGAAGTGACCCATACATTTAGGGAAACTGTTGAGCTATTCGCAACGAATTGAATAAAAGAATTGTTTTCAATTGAACCACAAAACGCAGTGGATAATGCAGGCCATGAGTCAGAAGTATAGGTTGCGGCTGTACTTCCGCAGTAACCATTTACATCACAAATCAGGGTAGCTTGAGCACAGGTGTTTCCAGCAGCCGGTGATACACCACAGTTGGGCATTACCGCTTGTGGACTCACACAAATTGAGAATGTAGGATTGGTTGGATAAGTTGCACCAAAATGATATACCCGAATCCAGTACGTCACACCAACAATTAAGGTTGTTAATGATGCCATTTCGGTAACTGTTGTGGATGCGTTTGAACAAATTAGTGACGTGCCGGAAGCGCAACCTCCAGAAAACACTTGAATCACTGGATTGAATCCTGCCGCACCTGTTACCTGAACACCCAAGTTTGGCTGGGTGGCTACGAAACTGTACCATACATCATCGTCTGCAGTTCCTGCACAACCTGGTAAAGATTGAGTGGCATTTGCAACTGTTCCAGAAACTGGTGTGCATGAACCGCTTGGTGTTAGTGCAATAGCGCCAAAACAATTGTCGTTCGCTGGTTGAGCCCATGCGAAAAAACCAACAAGAATGAACACAAGGAAAGACGCTAGTCTTGCGAATCTCAACATGTAATTTTTAGTTTAATGGTGTTTATCTACCTAAATAAAGTCGTAGTAGTATCAGTAAAAAATAGTGTTAAAACTACCGGATAAGGTTAATATGCCCATTCCATTGGTACTTTCTGTCATTAATTGCGTCTTTGGCTTCAATTGTCCATGTATACGTACCTTGAGGAACAATAACCCCATTAAACGTACCATCCCATTTTGCAGAAGGATCTTTCGACTCCCAAATGAGTTGTCCCCAACGGTTATATACGCTCAATGAAAAATTGTAAATATCAATTCCTTCGATGTAAAGTCCCCAATCCTGATTGTGCTCATCATCATCAGGCGTAAATGTATTTGGAGCATAGAGAATAACTTCAGGTAATACAATGATCACCTTTTGAACGGTGTCAACACATCCGAAATCTGAGGTCGTAATCAACATTACATCGTATTCCCCTGGGACACCATCCGGGAAAGTTGTTTGAAGGTGTTTACTTTGAGAGTACGCTGGACTTCCTGATTCTATAAACCACTCGTAACTCGAGCCATTCGTTGAATAATTGGTCAATTGAACCTGTGTATTAAACATCAAAACTGGTGATGGACTTGAATTGAAATCAGCTACAGGTTTTGGATGAACAGTTAGGAAATTAAAGAATGTGGTTGAATCGATACATCCAAATGGTGATGTCACAACCAGTTGCACGTGGTACTGTCCCATCCACATTGGCGCTGTGTTGATAGTATCTTGATTTACGAATACCTGTCCATCAGAAATTTGCCAATACACATATTCTGACATTGTTGGATCCGTCGTATTTACAAGCATGAATTCTGCAGGTTCACACTTGTTATCCGGATTGACGGATATCTGCGGAACTGGCAATGGAGCAAGAATGACATTCGTAGTAAGAACGAGAGGTGTTGATTCACAATTATCTGTAATTGTTACCGAATAAGGCGTCGTAGAAGACGGATTTGCGGTAATCACGTGCGAATTTCCTTGACCTAAATCACCAGAACTCCACGTAAATGTATAAGGCACTCCAATACCACCTAAAGCTGTTGCGGTTAATTGCGTTGGATAACCTGGGCAAATCGTTACATCTGGCGTAATCGTTCCAGAAATTGGTTCACGGACAGAAACTACAACTGTTTCAGTAGGAGACACACACCCATTTTGATTTTCCGCATACACAGTGTATGTGGTATTGGCTAGTGGAGATACTGATTGATTGGCACTTAAGTCGGTCGTATGATCCCAGTGAAATGAATAACTCGTACCACCTGTTGCAGTAGCCCACATATTAGCCGTACCGTTCTGGCAAATCAGCGTATCGTTACTTGCCGAAACTGTAACTAAAGCTGGATCGACAACAGTAACATTTGTACATGTTTGACAACCAAGGTTATTTCGTGAACAAACAGAATAAGTTCCGGCGGCGAAAACTACAGCAAAAGAATCAACTTGCCATGTAACGCCATTGTCAAAACTGTATTCATCAGCAAAAGGACTGTTAATGTGTATTTCGCCATCAGCTAATCCCGCACAACTCGGACTCACAGTTGAAGTTGTTTGTGAAATCTGTGCAACTAGAATTCGAACGGTATCCCTTATCATACCACAAATCGTATTGTTCTCTCTCAATATGAATTGATAAAGACCCGGCTGATTAACAGTTACTGTTGGTGTTAAAGAATTAAAATTCGGCGCAAAAGAAACCGAAGGTGTTGGAGTAATTCCTGTGGTTAAAAACTGCCATGACGGCGTGTTTGTCGGAGAGCTAATCGTACCATTTAAATAGATTGGCTGACCTAAGCAAACTGTATCATCGATACCCGCATTCGGTGTTGGAGGTGGAACAACTGTTATGGTGAATGTTGCCGTGTCTGTAAACGCGGAAGAGGAAGCTGTTGCAGGTTGGAATACCTGAACTGAATATGTTGTGGTGACCGTTGGTGTTACAATAACATTGCTACCGGCAGATGTGTTTGAGACTCCGGTGGTTGTTAGCCATGTAAATTGAGGACTCGTTAATCCTGGAGTTGAAATATTCACTGTGGCAGAGCTACCTAGACAAATGGTTTGATCAGGAGCTGATACACTACATGAAACATTGGCAGAACCAAAGAAATTCAAATTAACGTTTTGATTGGTAAAGCTGTAGTTAGATAAACACAACAAATAGGATTGGCCAGCAACAACATTTAATGGTGGTTGATAACTTGATGGAGAACCATTTGGCGGGAGGTTGCCTGCTGCAGCCATCCCAGTGTTTCCATTACATGTACCGTTCCAGTTACAAGCGATAGGTGCAAGTGAGTTTCCATTGACACCTGCACACGTCTGAGCTAGACTTGCATTGGGCATTGGCCACATGATCCAATCAAAACAACCACCACCTGTTCCGATCATAGACCATTGCAAAGTACCCGTAGTCAATACGTTGATTGTAATGAATGTTGAAACCGTTTCGCCAGAAAGCAAGCATCCAGCATTTATTCCTTGGGGGTTTGTACTCGGATTGGAAAATGAACCTGCCGTAAAATCAACAGTATTATAACTTGGCTGAGTACCTACGATTGGAAAAGAAGGTGTGGAACATCCTGGTACTGCCAAATTGCAATTCACAGGTAACTGTTGAGCATGTAATCCTATAAATACAACGAAGGAAAAAAGAAAACTATAAATTTTAATCATGTCTCATTAATTTTCACATCCTTCAAAAGGAAATGGTTTTATTGAATCTACTCCAAAAGTTCCAATCTGAACACATCGTACAAGGGATGAATGAGAATTGAACCAAGAAATAAATTGATCTTCAGTCAATTGATCGATTCCTTTTGTAAGCACAAAAACGCGTTGGGTATTATAATCCAATCGAACATTCTTGATATATGGATTATTTTTCATTTCTACTTCCAATTGAGCCAATTCAGTTTGGTTGTTTAAATCAAGCTTACATTGTGCAAAAAGCGTAGTTTCTGGTTGAACTTGTTGCGCCGAAGCGTTAGAAACAGTCAATAAGATTAAGAGTGAAAATAAAATGCGCTTCATTTTTTCGTAGTTTATTACATGACGTATAGCAAAGGATTGAAGTTGCCTCATGTTAACTCAAAATTAATGCAAATCGCGTTTAAACACAAAAGAGGAAGGCAATGCTTCCTCTTTTGTGAATTAATTAACATGTGACTAATGAAATTATAGAAATTTAAACTCTTTTCCAGGATAAACTGCTGAATCTCCTAATTCCTCTTCAATGCGCAACAATTGATTATATTTTGCCATTCTATCGCTCCTAGAAGCAGAACCGGTTTTAATTTGTCCGGTATTCAATGCTACAGCCAAATCAGCTATCGTACTATCTTCTGTTTCACCACTCCTATGACTCATAACGGATGTATATCCATTTCTCGTTGCCAATTGAACAGCCTCAATAGTTTCAGTTAAAGAACCAATTTGATTGACTTTTATAAGGATTGAATTCGCAATTCCTTCGTTAATTCCACGTGCAAGTCTTTTGGTATTTGTCACGAATAAATCATCTCCAACGAGTTGAACTTTATCTCCTAATGCTTCTGTTGCCAATTTCCAGCCTTTCCAATCGTCTTCCGCTAATCCGTCTTCAATTGAAACAATGGGGTATTTTTGACACCAATCTTTCCAGAAATCGACCATTTGTTCGGATGTCAATTGTTCATTTGTTGATTCCAATACATACAATCCTGAATCATTCTTGTAAAATTCAGATGAAGCAGCATCGAGTGCTATGTGCATATCTTCACCTGGACGGAATCCAGCGTTTTCTATTGCCTCAAGAACAACTTGAATAGCCTCTTCGTTAGACCCGAGGTTAGGCGCAAATCCTCCTTCATCACCCACATTAGTTGACATTCCTTTTTTCTTGAGCACACTTTTCAATTGATGAAACACCTCTGTTCCCCAACGAAGTCCTTCAGAAAAAGAAGACGCTCCGAATGGCATCACCATAAATTCTTGAATATCAATTCGATTATCGGCGTGTGAACCACCATTCAAAATATTCATCATGGGCACAGGCATGGTTACAGCACCAACACCTCCGACATACTTAAACAAACTCATTCCAGCCTCTTGTGCCGCTGCTCTTGCTACTGCCAAAGAAACACCAAGAATGGCGTTTGCTCCCAGGACCGATTTATTTTCTGAATGATCCAAGCGAATCATTGCTGTATCAATTCCTTTTTGATCGAAGACATCCATTCCTTGAAGCGCATCATTAATGACCGTATTAACGTTTTTAACCGCTTTCAACACGCCTTTCCCAAGGTAATGGCTTTCGTTATCACGCAATTCTACTGCCTCATGAATCCCTGTTGATGCACCGCTAGGTACAGCAGCACGACCAAAAGCACCAGTTGTTGTCCATACATCTACTTCAACAGTGGGATTCCCGCGTGAATCAAGAATTTGTCTTCCGATAATTTTTTCAATATAACTCATTTCTAATTGGATTGCATGTGGTGAATAAATTGATCGAATAAATAGCGTGAATCGTGAGGTCCAGCAGATGCCTCTGGATGATATTGAACACTAAATACGGGTTTACCTTTTAACTCTATTCCAGCTATAGTATCATCGTTTAAGTGTTTATGAGTCACTTCAATGTCCGAATTAGAGGAAACACTTTCTTTTGAAATAACAAACCCATGATTTTGAGAAGTAATCTCTCCTTTTCCTGTTTTAAGGTTTAATATAGGATGATTGATTCCACGGTGCCCGTTAAACATTTTTTCAGTTTTCAACCCTTGGCTCAATCCAAGAATTTGATGGCCAAGACAGATACCAAAAACTGGTTTGCCAGAATCAACAATAGATTTTACCAAGGCAATACTACTTGGCATTGCAGAGGGATCGCCAGGACCATTCGATAACATAAATCCATCAGGCTGAAATGACTGTAAATCTTCAATCGAGGAATCTAAAGGAAATACCTTTACGTGACATCCTCTCTCAACTAAACACCTCACAATATTTTTCTTTACCCCAAAATCGATTAGAGAAACCCTGAATTGAGGGTTTTCTGGACTAACCTCGTATGGGGTTTTTGTAGCTACTTTAGATGACAATTCTAGTCCATCCATTGATGGAACAGACTTCAGCTGATCTAGTAAAACTGCAGTATCTAATTCATCAGAAGAAATCAGTGCATTCATTGCACCTTTGTTTCGGATATGGCGAACGAGTGCACGTGTATCGATGTCTGATATTCCAACCGTATCATTTTGCCACATTAATTCTTCGAGCGATCCATTTGCAGAACTTCTTGAATACGTTTCGGAAAATTTCTTGGTGACTAATCCAGCAATTTTAATTGAATCGGATTCAACTTCCTCAGGATGAACCCCGTAGTTTCCTATATGAGCTGTTGTCATAATAAGGATTTGACCGAAGTAGGAAGGATCGGTGAACACCTCTTGATACCCTGTCATTCCGGTATTGAATGCGATTTCACCAGTTGTTATTCCTTTTTTTCCGATACTAACACCCTGAAATACAGTTCCATCTGCGAGTACTAAAACGGCGGGATTTCTTTTTTCCATTCAATGAATTTTGGCAAAGTTAGGATTTCAATTTCAATTTAGGTCTTTCAGAAATAAAAAAAGGGGAAACAAATGCCTCCCCTTTTCCATAAACCTATTAACGTTCATTATTTTGTTTCCTCGTCAGTAGCCTCTGAGCTATCTTCAGTTGCTTCTTCTTCTGAAGCTACATCTTCTGTTGCTGCCTCTTCGGTAACTACTTCTGTTTCCGCTACAGGTGCTTCTTCAACTAGCTCTGCTGTAACTTCTACATCTTCAGCCGTTTCTTCAGCCGCTTCAGTAACCTCTACAACTTCTGTTGCTTCTACAACTGTCGTATCAGATTCTTTCTTCGCACCACCTCTTCGAGAACGACGTGTTGTCTTCTTCGCTTTATCGTTGGTATAAATCTCATTGAAGTCTACCAATTCAATCATACACATTTCAGCGTTATCTCCTAGTCGATATCCTGTGCGAATAATACGCGTGTATCCGCCTTGACGCTCTGCGATTTTTGGGGCGATTTCACGGAACAATTCAGTTACCATATCTTTATTCTGAAGGTAGCTAAATATTGTTCTTCTTGAGTGTGTTGAATCAGTTTTTGACTTCGTCAACAACGGTTCTACATATCCACGCAATGCTTTTGCTTTTGCAACAGTTGTATTGATGCGTTTATGCTGGATAAGTGAACACGCCATGTTTGAAAGCATAGCCTTTCTGTGGGCTGCTTTTCTACCAAGGTTATTTACTTTATTACCGTGTCTCATCTTATAATTCTATAGTATTCTTAATCTTTATCAAGTTTATATTTTGATACATTCATACCAAAATTCAACCCTTTACTGTCTACGAGGTCTTCCAACTCGGTCAACGACTTCTTTCCGAAATTTCTAAATTTCAACAAGTCATTTTTGTTGTAAGAAACCAAATCACCAAGTGTTTCAACATCTGCTGCTTTAAGACAATTTAGCGCACGCACTGAAAGGTCCATATCAACTAGTTTTGTTTTCAACAACTGACGCATGTGTAAAGAAGTTTCATCAAATTCTTCAGTCTCTGCTTTTACTTCACTGTCAAGCGTAATGCGCTCATCAGAAAATAACATGAAATGATGAATAAGAATTTTAGCAGCTTCTTTCAACGCATCCTTAGGGTGAATAGAACCATCGGTTGTAATATCAAAAACCAATTTTTCATAATCGGTCTTTTGTTCAACACGGTAATTCTCAATTGCGTATTTAACGTTCTTGATTGGCGTAAAAATGGAATCAATAAATACAGTCCCAAAAGGAGCAGAAGCGTTTTTGTTCTCTTCAGCAGGGACATAACCTCTACCTTTAACGATAGTGATTTCCATTTCGAGTTTAACAGTTGGCTCCATATTACAGATCACTTGATCTGAATTTAGAACTTGGAATGCAGAAGTAAATTTACCAATGTCGCCAGCAGTTAACTTGTCCTGTCCAGATACTGATATTACTACCGTTTCTGTATCTGTTCCTTCAATCTGTTGTTTGAATCGAACTTGTTTTAAGTTCAAGATTATTTCTGTGATGTCTTCTACTACACCTTTTAAGGTTGTGAATTCATGGTCCGCTCCTTCGATTCGAACAGAAGCAATTGCAAATCCTTCAAGAGATGAAAGCAAAATACGGCGCAATGAGTTACCAACAGTTATTCCGTAACCTGGTTCTAACGGTCGGAATTCAAACTGTCCGTGATGCTCATCGGACTGGATCATGATCACCTTATCCGGCTTTTGAAAATCTAAAATAGCCATAACAATGCTTTAATTATTATTTAGAATACAATTCGACAATCAACTGTTCCTTGATGTTTTCAGGGATCATTTCTCGTGAAGGAACACTTAGCACTTTGCCCGCCATTTCAGCTGAGTTCCAATCCAACCAGTCGTATTTTTTATTAGAAGCTGTTAACGATGAAGTAATTGCTTCAAGTGATTTGGATTTCTCGCGAACTCCAACAACGTCACCTATTTTCAACGTGTAAGAAGGAATATTTACTAATTCTCCGTTCACTGTAATGTGTCTATGAGACACAAGCTGACGAGCAGCTCTTCGTGTTGGAGCAATACCCATTCTGTATACCGTATTGTCTAAACGCGCTTCGCACAATTGCAATAAATTTTCACCCGTAATTCCTTTCATTCTGGAAGCACGCTCAAAAAGATTTGAAAATTGTCGCTCAAGAATACCATAGGTATATTTAGCTTTTTGTTTTTCTCCGAGCTGGATTGCATATTCAGATTGCTTTCCTCCTCTTCGTTTTGATGGTCCATGTTGTCCTGGGCCATAAGCGCGACGATCCAATGCTTTATCCGGTCCGAAGATAGGATCGCGGAAGCGTCGTGCAATTTTCGATTTTGGTCCTCTATATCTTGCCATTTTACGTTTATTTTAGAAGAGCAATCATGAATTAAGGCTTTCCTTCGATGACTCTTACGCTCTTCTAGTGTTAGAAATACTAATTAAACTCGTCTTCTTTTTGGTGGACGACAACCGTTGTGCGGTAGTGGAGTTACGTCAATGATTTCAGTTACTTCAATACCAGCGTTGTGTAAAGCTCTGATAGAAGATTCTCTTCCTGCTCCAGGTCCTTTAACAAACACTTTCACTCTACGTAATCCGAAGTCATGTGCTTCTTTTGCAGCATCTTCAGCAGATACTTGTGCTGCGTATGGGGTGTTCTTTTTTGAACCCTTGAAGCCCATTTTTCCAGCCGACGACCAAGAGATTACTTGACCGGCGTTGTTAGTCAAAGAAATAATTACGTTGTTGAAGGTAGCTTGAATATGCGCTTCACCCGCCGCATCTACTTTGACGTTCTTCTTCTTTTTTTGATTCGACTTTGCCATTTATTATTTAATTAAAATACGCTAACGAGCTGTATTACACGTTAACTCTATTTATTATTTAGTCGCTTTTTTCTTATTAGCAACTGTTTTTCTTCTTCCCTTTCTCGTACGAGAATTGTTTTTAGTTCGTTGACCACGGAGTGGTAACCCAGCACGGTGACGAATACCACGTTGACAACCAATATCCATTAATCGCTTAATGTTTAATTGGATCTCAGAACGCAATTGTCCTTCAGTTTTGATTTCGTTTATCGAATTACGAATAGCGGCCAGTTGGTCATCATTCCAATCTTGGACTTTAATGTTCTCGTCGATTCCGTTGTTTACTAAGATTTTCTTAGACGTGCTACGTCCGATTCCGAAGATATACGTTAAACCTATAACTCCTCGTTTGTTTTTTGGTAAATCTATACCTGCAATACGTGCCATACTCTTAAAAAATTACCCTTGTCTTTGTTTCATTTTAGGGTTTTTCTTGTTTATCACATAAACCCTCCCTTTACGCTTAACGATCTTGCAATCTGCAGTTCGTTTTTTTACTGATGCTCTTACTTTCATCTTTATTTAATTTTAATAGGTATTACCTATTTGTATCTAAATGATATTCTACCTTTAGTTAAATCATACGGTGACATTTCAACCTTTACACGGTCCCCTGG
>JBILNH010000089.1:0-9861 GCA_044375095.1 Crocinitomicaceae bacterium | reverse complement strand
TTACTCCATCCTGTTCTATTGACGACTGTTTTGCCATAAATTAAAATCCTGATAATTCATTAGCGGTTCTACGGCCTTTCACTCTAGTTCCTTCCATCAAACCATCCATGTGACGATTCAATAAATACGATTCAATTTGTTGAAGTGTATCTAACACAACACCAACCATAATCAAAATGGAAGTACCTCCAAAGAACATTGCAAATGCATCATTCACACCGGATATTTTTGCAATCGCTGGTAAAACAGCAATAATTGCAAGAAATAGAGATCCAGGGAAAGTAATCCGAGAAACAAGTACATCAATATACTCTGCTGTTTCCTCTCCTGGCCTTACACCTGGTATAAATCCACCGCTTCGTTTAAGATCATCTGCGATTTTTCTAGGATTGATCATAATTGCAGTATAGAAATACGTGAAAATTATGATTAGTAAAGCTAACAATCCATTGTAAGTTAAACCATAAATATCTCCCAACGTACGCTGAATAAAACTTGAACCTCCCTCTGACGCTTCTCCTGCAAACAACATGACAGGAATTGTCATAATGGCTTGTGCAAAAATAATAGGCATTACTCCACTTGCATTTACCTTTATTGGCAGGTAGCTTCTTGCTCCTTGTTCGTCAACAGATCGCGCACCAACAACTCTTTTAGCTGTATTTAATGGAATTTTACGAACACCTTGAACGATCAATACAGTTCCTAACACAACAAGCATAAATGCAACGATCTCAAGAACAATCTTAATCAAGTTTCCAGAGCCAACTGCGAAACCAAACTCTGCTGTAAATGCTTCTGGAAGTCGAGCTAAAATTCCCACGGTAATAAGTAATGAAATACCATTACCTATTCCCTTGTCAGTGATTCGCTCACCTAACCATACAGCGAACATCGATCCAGCGATTAACACTAGGATTGTCTGCGTCCACCAAAATGTTGATGCATCAACCGGCATTGCTCCTTTCGATTGTACGTAAAGCGTAAGGTAGCTTGGTGCCTGAAGTGCACAAATTACAATCGTAAGAATTCGTGTGTAGTTGTTGATTTGTTTTCTTCCAGATTCCCCTTCATTTTGCATTTTTTGAACAGCCGGAACGGCCATACCTAAAAGTTGCATTATGATGGATGCACTAATGTAAGGCATAATTCCCAGCGCCATAATTGATGCATTGGTAAATCCACCTCCTGAAAACAACGAAAGTAGTGTTTCAAGCGCGTTTTCACCACCACTTGCTTTAGAACTAGCTAATAGTTGGTCATAATTCACGCCTGGGAGAATCACAAAAGAACCCACACGATAGACTAGAATTAATCCTATCGTGAGCAGAATTCGCTTGCGCAGCTCCTCTACTTTCCAGATGTTTTTGATATTTTGTATAAAACGTTTCATCTTAAAAAGTCGGCAAAGTTAATTAGATTTCGGAACAATTACCTCCTTGTGCCTCAATCAATGATCGAGCAGAGGTAGAAAACTTATGAGCAGTCACGTTAATTTTCGCTTTAAGCTCACCACGTCCAAGAATCTTTACCAATTCATTTCTGGAAACTAACCCGTTTTCACGCAGCACATCAGGATTGATTTCTGAAAGATTTTTGCGGTCAACAAGTGACTGAATGATATCAAGGTTAATGGCCTTGTATTCTACACGGTTAATATTCTTGAATCCGAATTTTGGCACACGCCTTTGTAACGGCATTTGTCCACCTTCGAATCCAATTTTAGTTTTGTAACCAGATCTTGATTTTGCTCCTTTGTGTCCACGAGTAGACGTGCCACCATGACCAGAACCCTGACCACGTGCAATGCGTTTTTCTCTTTTTACGGAACCACTAGCGGGAGTTAATGTATGTAAATTCATTTCTTTCGATTTAATAGGTTTTACTCTACAACAACTAATAGGTGTTGTACTTTTTTCACCATACCCAAGATTTGAGGAGTTGCTTCATGTTCAATAACTTGATTCAACTTCTTAAATCCCAACGCCTTGATCGTCGCTTTTTGATCAGCTGGACGTTTAATAGCGCTTCTTACTTGCTTAATTTTAATTTTAGCCATCGTTCGTCTATTAACCGTTAAATACTTTATCAATTGTAATTCCACGCTGTCTTGCTACGGCAACTGCATCACGCATATTTGCTAATGCATCTATAGTTGCTTTTACCACGTTGTGCGGGTTTGAAGATCCTTGAGATTTAGCAAGAATATTATGAACACCTGCGCTCTCAAGCACAGCACGCATCGCACCACCTGCGATAACACCTGTACCAACGGTTGCCGGTTTCAAAAACACCTCTGCGCCTCCGAATTTACCTTTTTGTGGATGTGGTACAGTGCCTTTCAAAATTGGAACCTTGATCAAATTCTTTTTTGCATCGTCAATTCCTTTAGTAATTGCTTCTGTTACCTCTTTTGCTTTTCCAAGACCGTGTCCAACGATTCCATTCTCATCTCCAACTACAACAATAGCAGAAAAACTAAATGTTCTACCTCCTTTGGTTACTTTGGTTACACGGTTCACAGCAACGAGTTTATCCTTTAACTCAATATCTGCAGATTTTACTCTATTCATTGTTTGTGCTGCCATTTCTTAAAATTTTAAACCGCCTTCTCTTGCTGAGTTAGCTAATGATTTAACTCTACCGTGGTACAAGTACCCATTACGATCGAAAACCACTGTTTCGATTCCGGCTTTAATTGCTTTTTCAGCTACTTCTTTACCTACGACGGCGGCCTGATCAACTTTTGCTTTTTTGTCAATCGCTTTGTTTTTGTATGAAGAAGCGGATGCCAAAGTAACACCGTTTACGTCATCAATCAACTGTGCGTAGATTTGCTTATTACTGCGAAATACTGAAAGGCGAGGCAGTTTTGAAGTACCAGAAATTTTCTTTCTGATTCTTCGTTTAATTTTCGCTCTTCTTTTTAATTTACTGAATGCCATAACTATTTCCAATTATTTTTTACCTGCAGACTTACCTGCTTTTCTTCGAATATCTTCACCCACGAAACGGATACCTTTACCTTTGTATGGTTCTGGTTTACGAAGAGAGCGAATTTTGGCAGCAACTTGACCTAACAATTGTTTGTCGAATGATTCCAACGTTACAATTGGTGCCTTACCCTTTTGGGTTTCTGCAGATACCTTAATTTCTGAAGGAATTTCCATTACGATGGCATGGGAATAACCAAGAGCAAGTTCTAATTGCTGACCTGCAGCATTTGCTCGGTATCCTACTCCAATAATTTCTAATTCCTTCTTATACCCTTCTGAAACGCCAACCACCATATTTTGAATTAACGCACGGTATAAACCGTGTTTAGCTCTATGAGAAGGTGCGTCTGATTCGCGGCTGAAAGTTATCGTATTGTCCTCAATAGAAAGTGTTACACATGAATCAATTTCTTGTGTTAACTGTCCTTTAGGACCCTTAACAGTAATCACATTACCGTCTAACTTTACATCAACTCCACTCGGGATGTTAACTGGGGATTTACCTATCCTTGACATTTTTACTTACTTAAAAATTAATACACGTAGCAAAGGACTTCGCCACCTACGTTTTCTCTTCTTGCTTCTTTGTCTGTTATCAAACCTTTAGAAGTAGAGACGATTGCAATTCCTAATCCGTTCAAAACACGCGGCATTTCAGTAGCACTGCTGTACTTTCTTAATCCCGGGCGAGAAGCTCGTTGCAATTTTGTAATTGCAGGAACTTTTGTTGATGGATTGTATTTCAAGGCAATCTTGATTACGCCTTGTTTTTCATCGTCTTCAAACTTATAATTGGTGATATACCCTTGATCAAATAAAATGTGCGTCATTGCACGTTTTACATTTGAACCTGGGATTTCGACCATTTTCAAACCAGCCGAACTTGCGTTACGGATTCTGGTTAAGAAATCTGCTATTGGATCTGTGTTCATAGTCTTAATCTCTTCTTAATTACCAACTTGCTTTTTTCACTCCTGGTATTTTACCAGCTAAAGCCATTTCACGGAAAGTTACACGAGAGAGACCAAACTGACGCATATAACCTCTAGGTCGACCCGTTAAACCACATCGATTGTGTACACGGATTTTAGATGAATTCGCAGGTAATTTTTGTATAGCCATCATCGCATCCCACTTTGCTGCTTGAACTTCTTCTGAAGCATCGGTCGACTTTAGTATTTTGGTTAACTCCTCACGCTTTTTTGCGTATCTCGCTACCATTTTTTCTCTTTTGCGCTCTCGCGCTTTCATTGATTCTTTTGCCATTTCCTATTATTTTTTTATAAATGGGAATCCAAATGCATCTAACAAAGCTTTTGCTTCTTCATCATTCTCAGCAGTTGTCACAAACGTGATATCCATTCCTAAAATTCGATTTACTTTATCGATATCAATTTCCGGGAAAATGATATGTTCTTTAATTCCAAGGTTGAAATTTCCACGTCCGTCAAAACCTTTCGGGTTTATTCCACGGAAGTCACGAGTTCTTGGAAGTGAAACTGATAAAAGACGATCTAGAAAGTCGTACATTTTCTCACCACGAAGCGTAACTTTTGTTCCGATCGGCATTCCTTTTCTCAATTTGAAATTAGAAATATCTTTTTTCGAAATTGTAGTCACTGCCTTTTGTCCAGCAATTCGGGAAAGATCAGCAACGGCGCTATCAATAAGCTTTTTATCAGCAACTGCATCACCCATTCCTTGGCTCAATACAATTTTTGACAGTTTGGGTACACGCATTACGGTCTTGTAACCAAACTTCTCAGTCAATTGAGAAATGATCTCCGACTGATATTTTTCTTTAAGTCTCGGTGTGTAGCTCATTACTTAATCTCCTCCCCTGTTTTTTTAGAATAACGTACTAACTTTCCATTCTTATCCATTTTTCGACCAATTCGAGTAGCCTCTCCTTTGGATACGATCATTAGGTTGGAAACGTGAATTCCAGCTTCTTTTTCCACAATTCCACCCTGAGGGTCTGAAGCACTTGGCTTCGCATGCTTTTTCACGAGGTTAACACCACCGATAATAGCACGCATTTTCTTACGGTCAATTGACATTACCTGTCCTTCTTGTCCCTTAGATTCACCGCTAATAACCTTCACGGTATCTCCTACTTTAATGTGTAATTTCTGTTGCATAACTTCCACTCATTTAAAGTACCTCAGGAGCTAGTGAAACAACCTTCATGTAGTTGTTTTCACGCAACTCGCGAGCAACTGGTCCAAAAATACGGGTACCTCTCATTTCCCCTGCCTGATTTAAGATAACACATGCGTTATCATCAAATCGGATGTAAGAACCATCGGCACGACGTACCTCTTTTTTGGTTCTAACAATCACTGCCTTAGCTACCGTTCCCTTCTTGACGGCACCAGAGGGCATTGCGCTCTTCACAGCAACGACAATTTTATCACCTACAGAAGCATATCGACGCTTGGTTCCTCCGAGTACACGGATCACCAACACCTCTTTTGCTCCTGAGTTGTCTGCTACTGCAAGTCTTGATTCTGTTTGTATCATTACTAAAAATTATTTAGCTCTTTCAATAATCTCTACTAATCTCCAGTTCTTTGATTTACTCAAAGGACGTGTCTCCATGATTCGAACTGTATCACCGATATTACAATCGTTGTTTTCGTCGTGGGCGACAAATTTAGTAGTTTTTTTAACGAACTTTCCGTACTTCGGGTGTTTCACCTTACGCTCAACGGCTACGACAATTGACTTTTGCATTTTGTCGCTGGTTACTATTCCGATTCGATCTTTTCTTAAATTACGCTTTTCCATGTCAAGCAAATGTCTAATTAAACAAGCAACTAAGCCTGTGCTTCACGTTTGGTCATTTCGGTCTTCAAACGAGCGATTGTTCTTCTCAAGTGGCGAATTTGAAGTGGATTCTCCATTGGAGCGACACCGTGTGTCAATTTCATTTTCACCAGTTGTTCTGAAAAATCGGTAATTCGCTTTTTCACGTCTTCAACTGACATTTTTGTGATTTCTTGCTGCTTCATATTGTTTTACTATTTCTCAGGTATAACATAGTCGTTTCTGACTACGAACTTACATTTCACTGGTAATTTCTGTGCTGCCAGACGCATTGCTTCTTTAGCGATTTCGTATGGTACGCCATCCGCTTCGAACATTATACGACCCGGTTTAACAACAGCTACCCAGTGACTTGGAGCACCCTTACCTTTACCCATTCGGACTTCTGCCGGCTTAGAGGTTACCGGTTTGTCCGGGAAAATTCTGATCCACACCTTTCCTTCACGCTTCATGTAACGAGTAACGGCGATACGAGAAGCTTCAATCTGGCGTGATGTGATCCATCCGGGCTCCAATGTTTTTAGTCCGAAGGAACCAAACGCGATCGTACTACCTCTTTGGGCCATACCTCTGTTTCGGCTCTTCTGAACTCTTCTAAATTTGGTTCTTTTTGGCTGTAACATCTTTTAAAAATTTTACTGTCCTATTATTTTTTCTTTCTCTTTGCTCCCATTGGTTTACGTGGTCCTCCTGGTGCAGATCCTGATTTTGCCGCGGATGCTGCCATTCCCACATTAGGAGAAAGATCGCGTTTTCCGTAAACTTCACCCTTGCATATCCAAACTTTGATACCCAAACGGCCATACGTAGTATGTGCTTCGGAAACTGCATAATCGATGTCAGCTCTGAACGTATGTAACGGAGTACGCCCATCTTTGTACATCTCGGTTCTCGCCATTTCTGCACCATTCAAACGACCGGAAATCTTAACTTTGATCCCTTCTGCTCCCATGCGCATTGTACTCGCGATTGCCATTTTTATTGCTCTTCGGAAAGAAATACGCGCCTCTAACTGACGTGCAATACCATCTGCAACTAAACGAGCATCCAATTCAGGACGTTTTACCTCGAAAATGTTGATTTGGATCTCTTTCTTAGTGAGTTTTTTTAATTCTTCTTTTAGTTTATCAACTTCTTGACCACCTTTACCGATAATTACACCTGGTCTAGCTGTGTTAATAGTAACAGTAACTAATTTCAGTGTTCGCTCGATGATGATTTTAGCGATACTTGCTCGTGACAAACGTGCGTTGAGGTACTTACGGATTTGATCGTCTTCAACAATCTTATCACGGTAATCGTCTCCTCCATACCAGTTAGACTCCCATCCATGGATGAAACCAAGTCTATTTCCTATTGGATTTGTTTTTTGTCCCATGTTATCCTTCCTTATTTAGCACCATCAACAATAATGGTCACGTGGTTTGATCTTTTTCTTACTCTGTGCGCTCTACCTTGAGGAGCTGCTTGAATTCGCTTCAACATAGCACCACCGCCTACTTCAATAGACTTTACTACTAGTTTCTCGTCTTCAATATTCTTGCCTTCGTTTTTTTGTTCCCAATTGGCAATCGCTGAACGAAGCAATTTAGAAAGCGGAAGAGCTGCACTTTTCGCGTTGTGTTGCAATATGTTTAGAGCTTTGTTTACTTCAACTCCCCTTACAAGGTCTGCAACTAACCTCATCTTTCTTGGAGCAATTGGAGAATCATTCAATCGTGCAATAGCAACAAATTGTTTGTTTTCCTTTAATTGTTCAGCTCTTAGTCTTTTTCTAGCACCCATGACTTTGTGACTATTTATTATCTCTTTTTATCCTTTTTGTTTCCAGCATGTCCACGGAAGTTACGTGTAGGTGAAAATTCACCTAGTTTGTGACCTACCATGTTTTCTGTAACAAATACTGGAATGAACTTATTCCCATTGTGAACTGCGAAGGTTAAACCAACGAAGTCCGGAGTAATAGTAGAAGCACGAGACCATGTTTTGATCACCGCTTTACTATTTGAGGCCTGTGCCTCATCCACTCGTTTTTGCAACTTATAGTGAACAAAAGGTGGTTTTTTCAACGAACGACTCATATCCTACTTATTTTTTTCTTCTTTCTATGATGAACTTATCTGAATACTTCTTCTTAGAACGTGTCTTGAATCCTTTAGCTGGCATACCGTTACGTGAACGTGGATGTCCACCGGCATTACGTCCTTCACCACCACCCATCGGGTGATCTACAGGGTTCATTACAACACCACGAACTCGTGGACGTCTTCCTAACCAACGTGAACGACCAGCCTTACCAGATACAACAAGATTATGTTCAGCATTCGAAACAGAACCAATAGTTGCCATACAAGTCGTCAAAATCATACGTGTTTCACCTGAAGGCATTTTCACGATTGCATAACGACCATCACGTGCATTCAATTGAGCATATGTTCCTGCACCTCTAGCAATCGCTCCACCTTTTCCTGGCTTTAATTCAATGTTATGAATTACCGTTCCAAGAGGAATATCAGCTAATAACAGTGCATTTCCGACATTAGGTGCAGCAGTTTTACCCGATACAACCACATCACCAACTTTTAATCCGTTTGGTGCGATGATGTAACGTTTTTCACCATCAGCGTAGTACAATAACGCAATGTTCGCTGTACGATTCGGATCGTACTCGATGCTTTTCACCGTAGCTGGAACATCTTGCTTATCGCGTTTGAAATCGATTACACGGTACTTTTGTTTGTGTCCACCACCCATGTATCTCATGGTCATACGACCATCATTGTTTCGACCTCCAGATCTCTTCTTACTTGCCACTAAGCTCTTTTCAGGCTTATTCGTGGTAATTTCAGAATAATCACTGTTGATCTTGTGTCTTTGCCCTGGAGTTATAGGCTTGAATTTTTTAAGACTCATTAGTCAACTGCTTAAAAATTATTAAATAAATCAATCGTTTCTCCTGTTGCAACTGTTACAATAGCTTTTTTCCATTGCTTGCTTGGTTGCTCAACGATACCTTTGTTAGTATATTTAACAGAGGATTTACCACCGCCATAATTCGATGTGCGAACTTCAGTTACACTGACACCATACATCTTCTCGACAGCTTTTTTAATTTCTATTTTATTTGCCGTTCTATCAACTACAAAAGAGAAACGGTTGAATTTCTCACTCGCACCTGTTGCTTTTTCTGTAATGATTGGCTTTTTAATAATTGTCTTCATCATCGATTAGTTTAAAATCTTTTCGATTACTTCGATTGAACTTTCGGCCATGATTACTTTCTTCGCGTTCAATACATCATAAGTATTAACAGAATCGGCTGTTACGACCTTTACCTTCTTAAGGTTACGAGATGATAAGTAAACGTTATCATTTTGTTCACCTAAAATCATCAACACCTTTTCATTTTCTAAATTCATTGCTGCCAAAAACGCAATAAAATCTTTAGTTTTTGCTGCTTCGAACTTGAGGTCTTGAAGAATCAAAAGAGAATCATTTTTTGCTTTGTATGCAAAAGCAGATTTTCTTGCCAAACGTTTCAATTTAACGTTCAGTTTGAAATGGTAGTTGCGCGGACGTGGTCCGAAAATTCGTCCACCACCGACACGCGTTCCCGATTTGATATTACCAACTCGAGCTCCACCTGTTCCTTTCTGTTTTTTGATTTTTTTACTTGATCCTGCAATTTCTGCTCTTTCCTTCGCCTTGTGTGTTCCTTGGCGACGATTAGCTAAATGCTGCTTAACATCTAAATAGATGGCATGGTCATTAGGTTCAATTCCAAACACTGAATCCGCAAGCGTTACCTTTTTAGAAGTAGCTTTTCCTTTTGCGTCAAATACCTTTACTTCCATTACTTCATAATTGTTAGGGTTCCACCTTTAGCTCCAGGAACTGAACCTTTCACTACTATCATATTTCTATCTGTAAGAACCTTAAGAACCTCAAGGTTTTCCATGACAACACGTTTGTTACCCATTTGTCCCGCCATTCGCATTCCTTTGAATACACGTGCTGGATAAGAACATGCTCCGAT
>JBILNH010000019.1:0-22569 GCA_044375095.1 Crocinitomicaceae bacterium | reverse complement strand
AATTTATAGTCTGTCGAATCCTGTTTAAACAATTCTATTTCTTGGCTCAAAACAAATTCTTCTAGATTTTCTAACTTATTCAAATTTGTTCTTTGCATTTCGTCTAATGCTTTATCGTCTAAATCTCCCAATGCAGCTTTATTTTCCTCAATTTTTTCAGGCAGCAAATTCTTATCAAAGCTAGGACTGTTTTTTCTTAGATAATTTTCAAGCCAGATAACACAAGAGGTAGCATCTTGCATGTCGAAGCCATAAAATTGAATTTTTTGGTTTGATGTTTTGTCTTTATTGTAGTCTTTCATCCACTCAATTAAATTTAAAACCTCTTGTGATTGCCAAACCCAATAGCCATTTCTTGATAAGGCTTCTTTTGCATTTCCTTCTCCAGTTAGAATATATTTGTTGATGTCATAACAAGCGGCAAAATTTGCCTCGATTCCAAATAGTTTTACATCTTGTTTTTCAACTAGATATTTAAACATCTTGTTTTTGAGTTCAAAAAACTCTTTTGTTCCATGAGTTGCTTCTCCGAGTCCTATAACTTCAACGTTCTTTAGTTTTTCATTTAAAAAGTCAAATTGCAAACTATCGTTTATAGCATTTTCAATCGTAATAGGATGAATAGCGTTTTTTAACATTCCTAAATCTTCTGGTGATAAAAGATTGGGTTCTTCTTTTGCACTGAACAAATTCGTTATTGTTTCACCAAAGAATGGTTCTCCTAAAACTGAAGATGCAAAAAACCTGGTGATTAATATAAATAATATCACTACCACTATCGAGGTGCGTTTTAATCTTCTTTTGAATTTGGGTGTCATAATTTTATGTTATCAAAAAAAAATGAGACGAGTTTACATTTAAAATGTTACAAGAAAGGTTTTCTGATTTATGCAGTTCATAAAATTGCCACTAACGTTCCGCGTGCAGGCGATCGTAACCCTGTGTTGCGCCTGCGGCAGGGTTATGGCGCTTGCACGCTGTTACCTGCTGGCATTATTGTTTAAGTTGATATTCCTTGAATTTGATTTTTATGAATGAGATATTAAATAAAATCAATGTGCCAATTATTATTAGGTAGTAAAAATATGGATTATGATAATTTCCATAATACCAGGTTGTATTGTTTATAAGCAGCCACATGATTGTAGTGAGTATACCTGCCACCGCGAACGTTCTTGAAAAAACGTAACCATCTACTAATATTCTTGTTCCTTGTTTACCGAAACTATTATAATATTTATAAAATTGATTATATGACATGTTTTTTTCCTCAGGCAAAACTTTATTTTTATTCTTTTCATATTTATATAAAGCAAAAATTGTATAAACCATTACCACGCTAACGGCAATTGTAACGCCAATTCCGCCTAATCCAACAACTGAGGACAATGGATTTTTTTCTTTAGAAAAGTCTGGGGTAAACTGAAATGTACAAATAATATCATAGGATCGTGTTAGTAGGATCCAAATGCTTAATGGAATGAAGTAATTGTTCTTTCTTGCTGTAATCATACTATGTTTTCTTTTTTATGCTTGCAGGTAACGGTTTCGGGCTTGGCGAAGGTGGCGAGTTACACCATCCCGAATGCTTTCGGGATTGATGCGGAGAACCAAACTTTGATTAACCATCCCGAAACTTCGGGATCTGCGGAGCATTGAACCGCCACTTTTGCCAAACCCGTGTTAGCGGTTCGTTGTTTTATTTCGTCTTGAATAGTTTGATTGTATAGTCAAGCAATTTGCTATTTCCATATACTCCGTGTCCTGGAACAACAATTTTTACATTTGGATATTCCATTTTTACTTTTTCAACCGTATTTGACCATTCTGCAACATTTGCATCACCTAAATATCCTTTGCTTGCTTTCATTTCCTTTAATAAGCAACCACCAAACATTACATTTTCACTCGGGAAATAACCAACTACATTATCTTTTGTATGTCCCTCACCGAAAAATTTTACGGTAACAATTTCATTGCCAACTTTTAGAGTAAGCGTATCTATAAAACCATTCTTGGGAACTACTAAATTATTTTCTTTTGCAAGTTCAATTGTTTTGACATTTGCATAAGATGGAATGTTATTTTCATCAAATGCTTTTAATCCGCCTAAACAGTCATCGTGGAAATGTGTCGGAATAACTGCGTTGATTTTGCAATGAAGTGTTTCTTTTATCCATTTAATTAATTCTTCTGCACTTTTGTCATTGGTTGGTGTGTCAAAAATAATTACTTCAATATTATCTCTCACAATTAGTCCGTTACAAGGTACGTTTCCAAAATCATTCGTTTGTTTATAAGATATATGTGTAAATGAATTTTCAGAAATTTGAGTTACAATTAAATTATTGGTTTTGTATATTTCCTTTGGTTTGAATGCAAAATGTTTTGTAGAGCTACAATTTAAAAGTGTTGTAGAGATTACAATTATTAAGAAATATTTAATGATGCGTTTCATTTATTTGTAGGTTTTGTCCAAAAGTCAATAAGTTATTGTCAGGGTCAAGCAATGCAAATTCCTTTTGTCCCCAAGGTTTTGTTTCTAAATGTCCGTTTGGGTGAATTAAAATTTTTTTATCCAAAAGCGTCTGATAAAGTTTGTCGATGTCGTTTGTTCTGATATAAACTTGTCCATAGTTTTCTTTTGGGTCAAGTTTTTTAAAGTCAAAAAAGTGAATTTCTATTTTGTCTTTTCCAACGATTAAATATTCGTCATATTCTCCAATTAGTTTGAAATCCAAATGGTTTATGTAAAATTCTTTCGTTAAAAGTTTGTCACGCATTGGTAATTTGGGGTTGATGTCAGTAAGCATAATTTTAAAAATTTTGTTGACAATTTTTGTCTGTCTGTGTCGTTCGGTACAATGACCGCTAACGTTCCCGGGCTAGGCGCCGGGCCCGCTCTCGAAAAATCGTAACCTAAAAGTAAAACTATTTTTCTTTCAAAAATACGTGAGCCGAAGTACGATCGACGGGACTGGAGCTTTAGCCCGCTGTTATCTGCTGCCTTCCATATTACATCCCGCTTAGGTTTGACCATAAACCATGGTTTTAGCTTAGAAATAAAAAAGCCCACCCTACAAAACGCCATTGCTTTGGTTATGCTATCGGGGTCTACAGGCAAGTGCTACTTTGCACACCCTGGTAAGCCATAAACACAATGGTTGGTTCTCCTTTCGGCTTCTATTTGCACTGGCTTTTTTACGTCATCCATATATACGGGATGGGAGGACAAACATGGTATTCGGATTCTGCTTAGTTAACCGATGTTTGGGGTTGCAGATAACTAGTTTGTATACGCAATAATAGGGAAATTTTCTGCATTATGTATGCCTAAATGGGCCGGATTGGCGAAGGTAAAGACGGTAACGTGTTGCGCGTTATTTTTTGTACAACCTGTCCAGCGGACTCTCGATTTTACGGATACCCTCGCTAGTAACATGCGTGTATATCTGTGTCGTTTTTGGACTGCTGTGACCAAGTAACTCTTGGATATAGCGCAAATTTACACCACTCTCCAATAAGTGCGTAGCATACGAATGACGCAAGGTATGTAGACTGCTGTTCTTTTTTATTCCCGCCTTTGCCTTGGCTTGAACAAAAACCAATTGAATACTCCGCTCACTATATTGTCCGCCTGCTTGACCCTCAAATAAATACACTTTTGGTCGGTAAGCAATGTAATAAGTGCGCAGCTGTTCCAAAATAACGCTCGACAAGGGAACTATTCGGTCTTTTTTACCTTTTCCACCATGAATGTGAATAATCATCCGTTGCGAATCAATATCTCTTGGTTGTAAATTCAAAACTTCGCCACGCCGCAGACCGGCTGAATAAATTAACATGAGTATCGTACGGTGCTTTACATTTTCAGTGGCTTCGAAAAGCCGTTGAATTTCATCCAGACTGAAAATCTCAGGTAGTTTCTTTTCTCGCCTCGGACGCTCCAATCCATCAATATTTAATTGCCGATGTTCAATTTTACGATAAAACAAACGAATTGCATTGATGACCTGGTTTTGATAACTACTCGACAGCTTTTTCTTTAAAATGTATGTGGTGTTGAAGTTCATAATATCGGCATTCGTGATCTGTTCAACCTGCTTATCCTGAAAAAACCGTAAAAAGACCTGTAAAGCCTCTTGGTAAACTTTAACTGTATTCTTACTGTACCGTTTCGACATAAGGTATTCGGTAAATTGATGAAGGTAGTGCCGGTTAGTTGGACTGAGTTCAGGTAAACAGTTTTGTTGAGATCGACTATTTAGTCGGTTGGTACTTTCGTTTATGTTTATTTCTATTTCTGAGTGCTTTGAAAACTGTTTTTCAATTTGTGCTTTTCCTTCAAAAAGGTTATACAGAAGAGTTAATGTGGACTCTTGCTCATAAATCATCCATGCGCGTTTACTAGGATCAAATCGTGCACCTGGAAAAGACCTAATCAATCTTATAAGCTCCACGTTATAGGTGAATTCAATCACCAAAACAGATCTGTTGCAATCAAAAATACGGTTGAGTTGAATGGTAGGAGTCATAAAAGGTTTTGAAGAACAATTTAAGCGATTTTGGTGACATAGATTAGCTCATTCGTTGAATAGTCGAATGGAAAAAGTCTCCAAATCGGCCGTTGCAATGAATACAATAAAGCTCCTTTTTAACTACTTTTATTCTCGTAATCGAATGCGCTTCAATTCTGTAATCATTAATCATGGATAAATCTCAGGCTAAAACGGAAATACTGCGACTGACCAATGAAATCAATCGGCACAACTACCTGTATTACGTGCAAAGTACCCCTGAAATATCCGATTACGATTTTGATATGTTGCTAGAGCAATTACAGAAATTGGAACAAGAATTTCCAGAATTTGCATTCGAACACAGCCCAACAAAACGGGTAGGAGGGGACATCACCAAAAAGTTCGAAACGGTAGTTCACCGCTTTCCAATGCTTTCACTTTCAAACACCTATTCCGAAGAGGAAATTACAGAATGGGAAAACCGCATCAAAAAATTGGTTGACGGACCAATTGAATACGTATGTGAATTAAAATACGATGGTGTGGCCATCGGAATTCGCTACGAAAATGGTGTGTTGACAGAGGCTGTAACCCGAGGAGATGGAACACAAGGTGAAGATGTTACAACGAACGTGAAAACGATTCGAACAGTGCCACTTCAGCTTCAGGGAGATTTCCCAACGGATTTTGAAATTCGAGGAGAGATCTTCTTGCCACTTGCAAGTTTTCAAAAATTGAACGCTGAACGTGAAGAGATTGGCGAAGCATTGTTCGCTAATCCGAGAAATACAGCCAGCGGAACCTTGAAAATGCAGGATTCTAAAATCGTGTCAGAAAGGGGATTGGATTCGTTCCTCTATGGAATTTATGGTGAACAATTAAACTACTCCGGACATTTCGATACCGTTCAGGCGGCTGGGAAATGGGGATTTAAAGTTCCACAGTTAGGCAATCGGTACATTCAAAAAGTTTCTTCCATTGAAGGAATAATGGAATTCATACACTTTTGGGACGAAGAACGAAATAAACTACCCTTCGAAATCGATGGAGTAGTCATAAAAGTTGACCGTTACGATCAGCAAAAAACACTCGGATTTACAGCGAAATCTCCGCGTTGGGCAATTGCCTACAAATTCAAAACGCAGCGAGTAGAAACGGTTTTAGAATCTATTGTGTATCAAGTTGGTCGAACGGGTGCAATTACTCCTGTTGCGAATTTAATACCGGTAAGCCTTGGTGGTACTACCGTGAAACGAGCGTCTCTTCACAACGCAGATCAAATTGAAAAACTGGATTTACATGCTGGAGACGCTGTTTATGTGGAAAAAGGAGGGGAGATCATTCCGAAAATTGTTGGGGTAAACGTAGAAAAAAGAAATGTGCTATCTCCTCTTGTAGGATTTATTGACAATTGCCCGGAATGTGGTACAGTTTTAATTCGAAGAGAAGGTGAAGCCCAACATTACTGTCCAAACGAAGATGCTTGTCCGCCGCAAATTAAAGGTAAGATCGAACACTTTATTAGCCGAAAAGCCATGAATATCGAGGGTTTGGGAAGCGAAACAGTAGATGTACTATACGAAAATCGATTGGTTCGATCGATCGCTGATTTATATAATTTAACCTATGATCAGTTAATCGCTTTAGACCGTATGGCCGATAAGTCTGTGCGCAATCTGCTCGATGGCGTCGACGCTTCAAAGTCTATTCCGTTTGAGCGCGTACTTTTTGCCCTGGGAATTCGATTCGTCGGTGAAACAGTTGCCAAAAAATTAGCCAAGCATTTTAAATCGCTTGAGGCCATTCAAGGAGCTACATACGATGAGTTAATTAACGTGGACGAAATCGGTGAGAAAATCGCCATCGCTGTCCAACAGTATTTTTTATCCGATCAGCACCTGCAACTAATCGCCCGATTAAAAGCAGCTGGACTTCAATTCCAACTCATTGAAAAAGAAAAGGCGAGCAATAAATTGGCGGATAAGGCATTCGTTGTTTCCGGCGTCTTTAACTCATTCTCTCGCGATGAAATCAAACAAGTTATCGAAGAAAATGGCGGAAAGAATGTATCTTCAATCTCCTCCAAAACAGATTACGTAGTCGCAGGAGACAATATGGGACCTGCCAAACTGAAAAAAGCCACCGACCTCGGAATTACTATCCTGTCAGAGGATGAATTCATCCAATTATTGACAAATTAATTCGTTTCATTCTTCACTCAAATCTGAATTCTACATTCAGCATTCTAAATTCTGTTCACACCCACCTGTTCAATTAAACTTGCATTTCCAAAACGATCACTACTGCTTTTCCTTAACTTTGCGTGTATTGTCCTTTTTAAAATTTTCCACACATGAAAAATCCATTTTCCGGATCCGGCGTAGCCCTAGTAACTCCTTTTAAAGCTGATTTCTCAATTGATGTTGAGGCGTTGCGCAAACTTGTGCGTATGCAAATAGACGGAGGCACTGATTTTTTGGTTGTTCAAGGAACGACTGGTGAATCTCCAACCTTGTCTCAAGCCGAAAAAATGGCTGTTCTAGATGCGGTAATGACTGAGAACAATGGAAAATTGAAAATCGTTTACGGAGTTGGAGGAAACAATACGCTTGCTGTTGGTGAGGCATTAAAAGCAGTTCCTGCTGGAGTTGATGGAATTTTATCCGTTTCACCATATTACAATAAGCCGATTCAAAAAGGAATTGTTGAACATTACAAATACATTGCAGGTTGTACGGATTTACCAATAATTCTGTACAATGTTCCGGGAAGAACTGGTTCAAATATGCTACCCGAGACAACACTTGCTTTAGCTGAAGTACCAAATATTGTGGCAATGAAAGAGGCTTCCGGAAATATGGAGCAAATCATGGAAATCATTCGGTTAAGACCTGAAGGATTTGGTGTGCTTTCAGGTGATGATGCGTTGACAATGCCGCTGATTGCTGCTGGCGCTGATGGAGTGATTTCAGTCGTCGCAAATGCATTTCCTGAATTGTTTTCTAAAATGGTACATGCGTCAATGGAAGGCGATTTAACCGCGGCGAGAAAAGCACACTACGAATTAATTCCTATCACAAAAATGTTCTTTGAAGAGGGAAATCCAGGTGGTGTGAAAGTAGCATTGCGTCAATTGGGAGTGATGGACGAAACAATGCGCATGCCGTTGTATCCTGTTTCTGAAGGATTGAGAAAACGCATTGAAGCAGAAACCAATCTCCTCGAAAATTAATACATGGATTTAGTTTTGGATATTAAACAGCAAAGTCGTCAAATTGTCGAATTGATTCACTCAAGTGAACGCATTGTAATTACCTCGCATAAATCTCCAGATGGCGATTCTATTGGTAGTTCATTAGCCATGTATCATTTTATTCGTGCGTTGGGCAAAGAGCCTGTCGTTTGTCATCCTGACGATGCATCACTGCAGTTACGATGGATGAATGGTGCACACGATATACAATTGTTCGATTTCGATCAGCAAAAAGTTACTGATCTTTTAAATGACGCAGATCTTATTTTTTGTTTGGATTATAATGCCCCTGATCGTGTAGGAAAAGATATGGGTCAAATCCTAGCGACCGCGAAAGGAGTGAAAGTAATGATCGATCACCACATGCATCCTGCTGATTTTTGTCAACTAGTTATTTCCGAAACATCGATTTGTTCAACGTGCCAATTGATTTTTGAAGTTATTGATCAATCCGGTTCATTGCACCTTCTAAATAAACACATTGGCGAAGCCGTCTATTTGGGGATAATGACCGATTCTGGTTCATTCCGTTTCCCATCCGTACAGCCAAGAACACATGAAATAATTGCTGAACTAATGAAGGCTGGCGTTCAGCCACATGAAATTCATGAAAAGACATTTGATACCAACACGCTTGATAGATTGCAATTGCGCAGTCATGCCGTCGCAAATAATTTAGAGGTACTTTCTGACTACCCTGTTGCCATCATGTGGTTAACCAATCAAGAACTTGAACGTTACAATTACCAAAAAGGCGATACAGATGGATTGGTAAATGTGGCGTTATCTGTTCAAGGTGTTCAAGTAGCTGTACTTTTCATGGAAAAAGATGGATTGGTAAAAATTTCCTTCCGTTCGAAAGGTGATTATTTTGTTAATGTATTGGCTATGGAACATTTTGGCGGTGGTGGACACAAATATGCGTCTGGTGGTGTGTCTGAAGAAAGTCTTTTAGATACAATAAATCGATTTAAATCGTTGCTTTCAGTGTTCTTTTGAGTATGAAAAAATGGGTAGTATTTGGTGGTTTATTTTTTCTCTTCGCTTGTGGAGAAGATCCTGTTGAAACCAATGACATCAAATGGTCAAAAAAGGATTCAACAAATTTGAATAAAGAACTTATTGAAGAAGAGAAGATCCAAATAAAGTTGTATTTAGCACACCACAAGGATTGGAAAGTAACTGAGACAGGAACAGGACTCCGTTATTTTATCTACGCAAACGGATCTGGCCCAACACCTAAAGTTGGTCAAAAAGCTCATGTAATATTGAAGGTGGAATTGTTGGAAGGAAAAGTGTGTTACACCACGGAAAAAGAAATGGAAGATATCTTTGTCGTAGATAAAAGCGATATCGAATCCGGAATTCAAGAAGCAATTAAACTGATGAGAGTCGGTGATAAAGCAAAATTGATAATTCCTGCTCACCTCGGACATGGGATTACGGGAGATTTAGATAAAATACCACCGTTATCTACTTTAGTTGTTGATATTCAATTAAATAAACTCGATTAATGAAAGTAATCATTGCATTATTTTTCGGAATACTTCTTTTTTCGTGCACAGAAGGCGTAGAGAAGAAAAAACCGGTAAGAAAACCAAGAAAAACGAATGTGCTTGATCAAAAACACCAGGTTGTTGATGAGTTGAAATTAGCGGATGGCCTTAAAATAAAATGGTTTCAGAAAGGTGATGGACCACAAGTGAAGTTCGGTGACCTAGTTAAAATCGATTATAAAGTTCGTTTAAAAGATGGAAAAGAGGTGGATGGAAATCACCTGCTTAATCGCAAGGCCTTGCCATTCATGGTGGGCTTTGGTCAACAAACTCCAGGCTGGGATATTGCCTTTAATCAATTGCGACAAGGTGATTTTGTAGAAATCTTGATTCCAAGTCCGTTAGCGAGAGGAGAAAAAGGTATTGAAGGATTAATTCCACCAAATGCAGATAATATTCTGGTTGTTAGAATTTTAGAAATTATGAAGCCTGACAAGGTTGTGGATGGCACAAAAGTATGGTTGGTAGAAGAAAACAGGTCCAATAAACGAAAATTCAATGAAAAGACTGAGGTGGTATTTCACGGAATGGCCAGTTCTCCAACTTCTCCAATTTATGTCAATACGTTTCGGACAAATACACCATTAACGTATAGATTATCGGATAAAGGGTTAGTTCCCGGACTAAGAAAAGCGTTAATTAATTCTAAAAAAGCAGACCGTTTATTTGTGCTCGTACCCGCTTCGGAAGCTTACAAACAGAAAGGTTACCTCGATTTTGTTCGACCAAATGATCCGATTTTCTACAACATCTTTGTCATGGATGTTACCAAAATTAAGTAAGTAATAGCTAACTTTGCCCGATTCTGACTCAATAAGCGTAACGCTATGAACGAATGAAAAAAGCGATTCTATTTCTTTTCTTAGTTGCTGTCCAATTTCATCTTTTGGCTCAAACGCCTGTGGATACAATCGAAACAGCAAATGGAAAACTGGTGCTTTTTTCAAATAGAACATGGTCTTATTTGAAAGATATTTCGTTCGACGGTATACTCAATACTAAACTACAGGAAGAGTTGTCAAAACGACAAGACTTAAGGTTGTATCAATCTTGGGATAACGATGTGTGCTATACTTCTGGAAGAAAAAATGACCTTTCTAAACTGATTGATACACTTTGGTTGTGTGTAATGGATGATCAGCACAAAGAATTTGTGTGTCCGGTCGGCGGCGTTGTGACTTCACGATATGGGTACAGAAGCGGCAGACATCACAGTGGAATCGATTTAGATTTGGATGTAGGAGATACAGTTCGTTCAGCTTGGTCTGGAAAGGTGAGGTATTCCAAATACAACGATGGTGGTTTTGGGAACTTGGTTATTGTGCGCCATCACAACGGATTAGAAACCTTCTATGCGCACTTGAGTAAATTGATGGTTGTACCTGATCAAGAAGTTAAAGCCGGTGAAGTGTTAGGATTAGGCGGAAATACAGGCCGATCTTTCGGACCGCATTTGCATTTTGAAGTGCGCTTTTTTGACGCGTCCATCAATCCGGAAGAGGTAATCGATTTTAAGTCAAAGCTCGTTAAAGATGAAAATCTGTTTGTGCACAAAGGATTATTTGTTCCGGGTGCAAAACCTACAGATCATTTTGATCACATTGAACACCGCGATCAAGTGACTGAAGAGCCGTTAGTTCAGCCTGTTGTTCCGAAAGTTCAGACGGCAAGCCGCAAATATTACAAGGTGAAATCTGGTGATACACTTTCAGAAATTGCAGCCCGTCATCAAACAACAGTTTCTAAAATTTGCCAATTAAATGGTATTCGGCCTTCAACAGCTTTGCAAATAGGTAAAAGTTTGCGCGTCAAATAGTCCTAAAGGAAACTCATAAAATTCATTAACTTTACATCATGATTTTTAAAGTAATCGGTTCACTTTTAATTGGCTTTGTATTGTTTTCATGCAGCGATTACAACAAAGTAGTCAAAGGTGATGATTACCAACGAAAGTTTGAATTCGCTAACGAATTATTCGATACAAAAGAATACCTCAGAAGCGTAGCCTTATTTGAGCAAGTCTATCAACGAATACCAAAATCAGGAGAAGGTGAATTATCCTATTTTCGCATCGGTAAAGCCTATTACCTTTCCGAAGATTTTGAAATGGCAGGCTATTACCTCGGTTCTTTTCCTCAGCGTTTTCCATACAGCCCAAAGGCTCAGGAAGCCATGTTCTTGTCTGCATTATGTTCTGTAAATAACTCACCTGAACATGCGTTGGATCAAAATGAAACAGAGTTGGCGATTAATAATTTGCAGCAATTCGTTGATAAATACCCAGAATCTGAATTAGTAGATTCGTGCAACCGCGTAATGGACAGAATGCGGTTGAAACTGGAACTAAAAGATTACGATGCAGTAAGACTTTATGCGAAAACAGAAAACTACCGCTCGGCAGTAACTACCGCCCTTACGTTTCTAGAAGATTATCCATTATCAAAAAACAAAGAGGAAGTCTGTTATCTTTTAGTCAAGAACTCGTATCTATTGACAATTAATAGTATCGAGAATAAAAAATGTGACCGAATTGAAGAAACAATTGAAAGATATAATACCTTTGTAGTCGATTTTCCGAATAGTGTAAATAAAGTCGAGTTGGATAACATCAGTGACAAAATGCACAAGGATCTTCAAGAATTTTGTTCAAAGAAAAAATAAACTATGAGTTTTAAAAATAGTACAGCAGAGCGTTCTACCGTTACACGTGACACCGTGAAAATGGAAAAGGAAACAGGGAACATCTACGAGTCGATTGTTGCTATGGCAAAACGTTCGAATCAAATTAGTGTTGAAATGAAAGAAGAGTTAACTCAAAAATTACAAGAGTTTGCATCTTCAACTGACAACCTTGAAGAGATTTTCGAAAACCGCGAGCAAATTGAAATTTCAAAGTTCTATGAAAAGCTACCAAAAGCGGTTGCAATAGCTATGGAAGAACTCGTGGGAGAGAAAATTTATATTCGTAAACCAGAAGATAAATAACAGTGCATGCGTGGTAAACGCATTCTTCTTGGTGTTACCGGAGGGATAGCGGCATATAAAATCCCCTATCTTGTCCGATTACTAAAAAAATCTGGGGCAGAAGTCAAATGTATTATGACTCCTGCCTCTTCTGATTTTATAAGTCCGCTTGTTCTGTCTACACTGTCTGAAAATCCAGTTGCAATTGAATTCTGGAATAAATCTGACGGAACCTGGACAAATCACGTAGAGTTGGCGCTATGGGCAGATCTTTTTGTAGTCGCCCCATTAACCGCAAATACGCTTGCGAAAATGGCAATTGGCGCTTGTGATAACCTGTTGCTAGCGACATACTTATCGATGAAATCTTCCACGTTAATCGCTCCGGCAATGGATTTAGACATGTATGCACATCCAGCGACTAAACGTAACTTGGAAAGCATAAAAAGTGATGGTGTTGGAATCATTCCACCTGGTACGGGCGAGCTGGCAAGTGGTTTACACGGCGAAGGTCGACTCGCTGAACCTGAAGTTATTTTTGATTCTATTAACGCCTATTTTCACTCAAATCACAAAGCAACTTATTCAGGTAAAAAGGTGATGGTTACTGCCGGACCTACATACGAAGCGATTGATCCCGTGCGATTCATTGGAAATCGTTCTTCAGGGAAAATGGGTGTTGCGCTTGCACAGGCTTTTGCCAATGAAGGAGCGGAGGTTACGTTGATTACTGGTCCCATTCATCTAAAAATTGAACATACCTCAATTCATCAAATCCAGGTAGAATCTGCCCAAGAAATGTTTGAAACAGTAAAAGAGCACTGGCCAAATATGAACGGTGGTGTATTTTCAGCTGCCGTTGCAGATTACCGACCTAGGTTTTTAGCAGATCAAAAAATTAAAAAATCTGCGGAGGAATTCTCGCTTGAATTGGTGAAGAACCCAGATATTTTGGCGTGGGTGGGTGAACATAAATCCGACGATCAACAATTGATTGGATTTGCACTCGAAACGGAAAACCTAATTGAGAATGCAACTGTTAAACTCCAACGAAAAAACCTTGATTTTATCGTTATGAATTCGCTACAAGACAAAGGTGCAGGTTTCGGAGTTGATACGAACAAGGTAAGTGTATTGGACAAGAACAATAATTTGACTAGTTTTGAGTTACTGCCAAAGGTCGAATTGGCAGAGAAGTTAATTCAACTTTTTTCGAAATCGCATTTATGAAATACATTGTCATTCTCGCTTTTTTGGCATCTTTTGGACGATTATTCGCGCAAGAGTTAAATTGTCAGGTAAGTATCATTACTGATGCCCGACTTGAAGTGACTTCCGTTGAAAAAGAAATTTTTGATCAGCTGAAACAGACGATCTACGATTTGATGAACTCTACGCAATGGACGAAGGATAAATTTAAAATCGAAGAACGCATCAATTGCAACATTCAACTTCAAATCAATTCTATACCGAGCGCTGGCACATACGCAGGGTCAATGCAGGTGCAAGTTTCAAGACCGTCATTCAATTCATCGTATAATACGAACGTGATGAATTTCCAAGATGATGATATCATGTTTCAATACTCACGCAATGCCGTGCTGGTTTATGCGCCAAATCAATACCGCGATAACCTTACCTCTGTGCTTGCTTTTTACGCTTACTTTATTATCGGAATGGATTATGATTCGTTTTCCATGAAAGGAGGTACGCCATATTTCAACGAAGCACAACAAATAGTCTCTCTTGCTCAGGCTTCCAATGCACCAGGTTGGAAATCAAATGAACAAGGGAAAAGAAACCGTTTTTACCTGGTCGATAATATCCTTCACCAACTTTTCGAGCCACTTCGCGAATGTAACTACGATTATCACCGTAAAGGAATAGATAAGTTATACGACGATAAAGCTGCTGCAAGAAAAGCAGTCTACGATGCATTGAACAAACTGAATAAAGTGGTTGCCACTCGTCCGAATTCAATCAATCTACTCAACTTCTGTCAATCCAAACTAGTCGAATTGCAAAACTTGTACGTCGATGCTGAACCGAAAGAAAAAAACGATGTCGTTAATTTGTTAAAACGATTAGATCCTGCGAACTCTGAAAGGTATCAAGAAATTTTAAAGTAATGTTGCGCGCTCTTCGCATACAAAACTTTGCATTAATCGATGCGCTTAATCTATCCTTCAACGAAGGTTTTACGGTAATAACAGGAGAAACGGGTTCGGGTAAATCAATTCTTCTTGGTGCCTTGAATCTAATTCTCGGTGAACGATCCGATTTTAGCTTAATCGGTCCCGCTGGTGATAAAGCCATTGTCGAAGTCGATTGTGAATTACACACACAGTGGAAATCGTTTTTTAACGAAAATGACCTGGATTTTGAACTATTGACGACCATAAGACGCGAAATCCATTCTTCTGGAAAGTCACGCGCATTTATCAATGATACGCCCGTTTCTCTCTCCACATTAAAAGAGCTTTCCCTCCATCTAATTTCTATTCATTCACAGTACAATACGCTAGAATTAAAAAATACGGATTACCAGTTGCAAATGTTGGATACATTGGCTGACTTAACACATGATCGCGCCTCATATGAAACTAATTATTTCAAATGGAAGGCTTTATCGAATGAATTAGAAAAATTGAAGTCCATCCAGCGTAATGCTAACCAACGGATAGATTACCTTGATTTTCAGGTAAATGAACTGGTGGAATTACAATTAGAGAATACGGATTATTCAGCGTTGGAATCGGAATATAAATTAATTGAAAGTGCAGAGGACATTCAGCGTGTATTGCAATTAGTGAATGCAGCTGTCGATGAGGATAACGGGATTAATGATCAACTCAATCAGCTGTTCAATCAATTGTCTAGACACAATGGTGTTTCTGAAGATCTTTCTCAACTTACTGAGCGATTGAAAGCCGTTTCAGTCGAATTGTCTGATCTCTCCAAAGACGCAATGCGCTTAAATGATCAAATGGATTATCAGCCTCATCGCTTAGTAGAACTTGAGGATAAAATAAATCGTTACAATCATGTGCTTCGCAAACACCAAGTAAGTGATCAGCCTGCGCTAATCAAAATTTGGCGGCAATTTGAAGCTGAATTAAACGGTACTTCCAAAGACATGCACCGAATGGAAGATCTAGAGAATGAAGTGAATGCTTCTCTCAAGTCGTTGCAAGAATTGGCGAATTCATTGCATCAAAAACGATCAGAGGCCACAGAAACACTATCAATCAATTTAAAGTCGATCCTTACCGACTTAAAATTACCCGAGACTCAATTGACTTTTCAACTCGCTCGACGTGAGGCATTGACTTCGTCAGGAAATACAGATTTGACGATCCTTTTTTCTGCAAACAAAGGTATGTCTCCTGTTCCGGTTGAAAAAGCTGCAAGTGGGGGAGAACTCAGTCGATTGATGCTCGCACTGCAAAAAATGATCAGTACCAAAATGCAACTTCCAACTGTCTTGTTTGATGAAATCGATACGGGTGTTTCGGGTGAAGTTGCGGAAAAAATGGGTAAACTACTCAAAGAAATGGGTACAACTATGCAACTAATGGCAATTACACATCTACCCCAAGTTGCCTCGAAAGGAACACATCATCTAAGGGTGGAAAAGTCCATAAAACAAGATACGACAGTTACCAACGTAAGAAGCCTGAGTGATAACGAACGCGAAATGGAAATAGCGCGTTTAATGAGTGGAGAGGAAATAACTGATGCCGCTTTGGTTGCTGCGCGTCAATTAATGAACAGTTAGTATGG
Organism: Crocinitomicaceae bacterium; assembly: GCA_044375095.1. GTDB lineage: Bacteria > Bacteroidota > Bacteroidia > Flavobacteriales_D > Crocinitomicaceae > M0103. The sequence goes on along the minus strand of JBILNH010000019.1, from coordinate 6,493 downwards.
ATATGGATTTCATGCTTCCATTTGCTTTTCAGGAACAGAAAAAGTTGGTGAATTACACGAATCCCGTACTTTTGCTTGGAAGTTGTTTTTCGGATGAAATCGCACAAAAGTTTGCCAATTCTGGATTTCATGTCGATAGCAATCCAATGGGAACACTATTCCATCCTTTACCAATCGCTAGATTTCTTGATTTTTGTTGTACCAACAACACGTTTCCTCCGGATCATTTAATTGAACGTAACACGCGTTTTTCATCCTGGGAAGCCTCAACTTCAGTGAACTTTCCTTCTTCAAATGAGTTGCTGGATTATTTAGCTCAAGTAAAGTCGATTTGGATCGATCGGTTGAAAAATGCCAGCCATTTGTTTATTACGTTCGGCACGGCTTGGGGATATGAAAGAGAAGGTTATGGAATTGTCGCGAATTGCCATAAATTTCCTTCGACCGATTTCGTTAAAAGACTCGTGCAATCCGAGGAAATAGTCACTATTTTTGATGCTGTTTTGAAAAAAATAAATGCGCATTTTCCGCAGTTGACTGTCGTTTTTACAGTCAGTCCTGTTCGGCATGTGAGGGATGGGCTAATTGATAATAACCGAGGCAAAGCTGAATTAATCAAGGCTGTCCATGAACTTGTCCAGAACAATGAATGTGCGAGCTATTTTCCTTCGTATGAATACATAATGGATGTACTTAGGGATTACCGATTCTTCAAAAGAGATAGGGTTCACCCATCAGATGAAGCAGTAGAGTGCATTTGGAATGAGTTATTGAATGCGTTTGCGAATGAAGAAACGCGAAAACTCACCGAGAAAGTCATTCGTTACCGAAAAATGGAGCAACATAGACCATTAGCAACTGATGAGGACGCCATTAACTTATGGAAAAACAAGTTGGAAGAGGAAAGACAACAGTTGTTATCTGCTATTCCGAACATTCACTTATCCTAACGTTTTTACAACCGCACGATCGTCCCTTTGTATTCTGATTTCTCTCCGGGTTGTGGATTGGATAGAATAACGCGCCAAATAAAAGTTTTCGAAGGCTCAACTAATTGTCCGTTTCGTTTATCTTGACCACGCCATGGGAGTGTCGCATCATTACTTTCAAAGACAACTGCACCGTCTTTCGGGTCAATAATAATTAGTTCAAAATCAACTTCACGAACAGTTAATGCATAAGGCATAAACGCATTCTTTCTATTGTCCGCTGATTGCGGATCAAACGCATTTACAGCAAGTAGATTGTACTCGTCATCAATGAACAAGGTGCGTAAAGCATCTGTTTTACAGCCAAATTCATTCATTGAACTGGCTTTGAAAGTATACGAACCTTTAGTGAAAAGATGAATCTTCAACTGCGGTGATTCGGTTGATAACAATTTGTTATTTAAGTACCACTCAACAGATGATCCAGTCGAATTCACACTCAGCATGGTAGTTGGAAGTCCTTTCTCGTAAATCAGGTCATTATCCAATTGCAAGGCAAGTTGCGGTGCACTTTTAACGGTGAACGATTCTTTTGAGACTTTCGAATTTGCGATAAGTACCTCATGTTTGCCTTCATGCCGTGCCGTGTATGAATAGGAGGAAGAGGCAGGTACCACAATTTCATTCGAATACGCATCGCGGATAAGAATATCCACTGAATTTTTATTGTTGATTGTGTGTGATTCACCTAGACAAAGTGATGGCACACTCAATTCCAACCATTCATCAGTCTGATTTCCACGAATTGTTGGAGAACTTGTGGTTTCTATTACACCTATTTGCTCGCCTTTTTCAGTTGAAACTTTAGGATCAACAACAGGTTCATTCTTCTCTACAATTGCTGTAGTTTCGATATACGCTTGAATTCCGCAATGAATTACTTCGGGAAGAATTGGTTTAAGTTCTTCAATTTGTATGTGGCTTTCGGATTTGTAGGTTTTGTTTATTTCCTTATTGTCAGTTATACTTTCCTTTTCATTCACTTTTGAAGTACTCAACTTTGTTTGAGCTGTTTTCTCAGGTGAGGGGGAGTAGAGCAAACTAACGGTAACTATTCCAATAGCAGATGCTGCACCCAGAAACCATGGCCATTTGGATTTTCCATGCACCGGTAACTGAGCGTCCAGTTTGGAAGACATTGCTCTCCAAGCTGAAGGATCATAGGGCATTTGATGTTCCTTCAGTGCTGATTTAAAAAGTTCCTCTAGCGGTTTATTTGCCTTGTTCGACATAGCTATATTTTTCAATCAATATTCGTTGTAAATTCATTTTAGCTTTTGCTAAATTTGATTTGGATGTACCCTCACTAATCCCCAATTTTTCAGCAATTTCCTTGTGTGAATAATCTTCAAGTACATACAAGCTGAATACGGTTCGGTATGCCGGTGAGAGTTGTTGAATTGCTTCCATTGCAAGCTCTGCTTTTAACTCTAAAAGCTGCAATTCTTCCATTTCCACCATTGGATCACTTGCGCCAAGTTTGAAATCGTCATCTTGATCTGTTCGAAATGGATCTTTTTTAGACTTTCTGATATGATCGATTGCCGTATTCACAACAATTCGCCTTATCCAACCTTCCAGACTTCCCTTGTGATCGAATGCTCCAATTTTATCAAAGACCTTAATGAATCCTTCCTGAAGTACTTCCTGCGCACTGTCGCGATCCGGTATGTAACGTATACAAACCGAAAGCATCTTTCCATAGAAAAGTTTGAATAATTGTTCTTGGCACTTGCGATTGTTCGCGATGCACCCTTCTACAATTTCTCGAAACTTCTCTCTATTCTCCACATTTCAGTTATTCAAAAGACGCCCAAATGTTGTAACGGTTGCCTGTCTTTTAATGATTTGATTGTTTCAGGCGAAAAATAAGCTGCAATTACCTTTTTCATTGCTGAAGAAATGCTAATTTCGCCTTGTCACAAACGTAGTACAAAACAAAATAAAATACAATGAAAGTAACGGTAGTTGGAGCAGGAAATGTCGGTGCAACATGTGCAGATGTTTTGGCTCACAGAGAAATTGCGAATGAAATTGTCTTGTTAGACATTAAAGAAGGCTTCGCAGAAGGAAAAGCATTGGATATCTGGGAAACCTCTCCAATCAATTTGTATGATTCTCGAACAATCGGTTCTACAAATGATTACTCCAAAACAGCTAACTCAGACGTAGTAGTAATTACATCAGGTTTGCCACGTAAGCCGGGAATGTCAAGAGATGATTTGATCGCTACGAATGCGGGTATAGTCAAAACAGTAACTGAAAATGTCATTAAACATTCTCCTGAAGCAATTATCATTATCGTTTCCAATCCGTTAGATGTAATGACGTATTGTGCTTACTTGACTGCTAAAGTAGATTCAAAGCGTGTCTTTGGTATGGCGGGTGTTCTAGATACTGCACGTTACCGTTCATTCCTCGCGATGGAATTGAATGTTTCTCCAAAAGATATTCAGGCAGTATTAATGGGTGGACACGGAGACACAATGGTTCCGCTTCCTAGATATACTACCGTTTCTGGAATTCCAGTAACTGAATTGATCGATGAAGCGAAATTGAATGAAATCATTGAGCGTACGAAATTTGGTGGAGGAGAAATCGTTAAGTTACTTGGTACTTCAGCATGGTATGCGCCAGGAGCTGCTGCAGCACAAATGGTTGAAGCGGTTGTCCGCGACCAACGCCGTATTTTCCCTGTATGTGCTTGGTTAAATGGTGAATATGGAATGAGTGATATTTACCTTGGAGTACCGGTTATATTGGGTAAAAATGGTATCGAGAAGATTATCGAATTGGACTTAACAGCTGATGAACGTGCATTACTCGAAGAATCTGCCACTGCAGTGAAAAGTGTAATGAATGTCTTAGACAACATGGCAGTTTAATTTGCCTTAGAGAAATAATTTAAAGGGCTCGGGTAACCGGGCTTTTTTAATTTTCATAAGCACCAATATCTGGTTGACTTCCTCTTGCTATTCCTTTGATGTCAAAAGGGAGTGAAAATGAGGGATTAGCGTTATTATTTAATTTCGAGGTTGAAGGAAATAAGTAATCATTTTCCTGAAGATCAGTAAACAGCGGATTTGAATTCCAGAAAATACCTGCATAAAACGGATCATTTCCTTCAGGTGTTCGTCTAATCAAACAGTTTTTGAAATCAAACGATAACGTTACACCGGAAAGGGAAACGGTATCAAAAGCAATTTCCGACTCTAAGTTGCCGTAAATAACACTGTTGTATATTTTTCCTTCAGGAATCGATCCTACGTTTTGTGTTCCAGTTGTGAAGTCGTTGAAGTAATTACTGATTCCAACGGCTGGCGTATTGGCATCCCCAGCACCATAACCCAACAGATTACAATGATTGAAAAAGAAACTACCTCCTTCAAGGACAAGTAATGCATGGTTGCCGTTTTTCGTTAGCACACAATTTTCAGCTTTGACTTTTGCACCGGAGTAAATGAACGTACCGTATCGCGCGCAATTTTCAATGATCGTATTCGTCATTGTTAAGGTGTAATCAGAAAAACTGTCATCACGTGAAAACAAATGAACGCCTGAAATGCCATTTTTAATTACCGCATAATTGATCGTCGACGGTCGTGCTTTTTCAAAATAAATACCATAATATTGACCTGAAACATCCTCATATTCTTGCTCTAGTCGATCTCCCTGAAACGTTACTTCTTGGCCCAGGGACCCGTTGATGTTCAGCGTACCTTTGTAGACATACAAAAGCGCATTTTTGTGTAAGAAAATAGCTGTGTTCTCTTGTATGTTCAATGTTTTTGCCGAATCTACTTTTGCATAACCATAAATGACATGAGGTTTGTCGTTGGGCCAGGTGCCATCGTTAAGGTCTTTGTAATGAAAATACGCATCTTGTCCCCATACAGCGAGCGTAACATATTGATCTTTACCGTTTGTTCGAAAACGAATCGAATCTTCTACTACCATTGGTAAATTCTGTCCATTTACGGATAGGGTCACTTCCACGAACACAAAAAGACTGTCCTTTCCTTCCAATGTTATTGCTTCTGTGCTGTTTCCAGGGATTCCATCCACATTAATTCGAAACGGAGAATCTTCTCCACCCATTAATTCAATTTCTTCTATTTTTACGCTTCTGTTTTCATTGTTGTAAAGCTTGAATTGCTTTGTTGTAGAACCAATTGTTGTAAAAACAGTGTCAAAAACAAGCGTGTCAACAGAAAAGGATAAATTGCCTTTTGATAGAAAAGCATCTTTTTTACAACTGGTGAGTTGCCATGAAATAAGTGTCAGTACAATGAAACTTATAAGAATGGATATCGATTTTCGCATAGACATTGGTTGTGTAAAAGTAACGAAAAGTCGTTTTGAATATTTTAATTCGAAAAAATTAGACTTTTAGAAAACTTTGACTAAATTTGCATCCCTGAATTAAGGGAATGAACGAATAAACAGTACAAAATGAGAAAAGATATTCATCCAGAAGATTACAGATTAGTGGTGTTTAAAGATATGACAAACGATTACACTTTTGTTTGTCCATCTTGTGCTGCTTCAAACGAAACAATCACATTGGAAGACGGAAACGAATACCCATTAGTGAAATTGGATATTTCATACAAATCACATCCATTCTTTACAGGTGTTGTTCAGTTCGTTGATACCGCAGGTCGTATTGACAAATTCAAGAACCGTTATGGTCGTCACATGAAATAAGATTATTTTCAAATAGGAAAGCCTTCTTCGGAAGGCTTTTTTTTTGGTATTTATTCAGTTCATGTTCTCTTATAAACATTCGTTATTTTTGTAATCGTATGTTACGATTGTTAGTTACAGGTCTTCTCATCTTTTTTTTTAGTTCTTGTCTTTATGCCGGAAAGCTTGACAAGGCGTTTGAAGCTCTTCGAATTTACGATTACTTCAAAGCGAAGTCCTTGTTTACTTCAAGTTTGAAAAAGCACCCATCTGCAGCAGCTTTCGGACTGGCTACCATTTATTACAGATCAGATAATCCGTTTCATTCGAACGACTCAGCATTCGTGTACATCCAAAGAGCAGAGCAGAGTTATGCCATAACGACAGAAAAATGGCAATTGAAATACAAGGAATTGGGTGTCGAATACCTCCAAATAATTGATCTTAGGGCTCAAATTAGCACTGCATTTTATCAACGTGCAGATCAGGTGAATACATGCGATAGCTGGAATCAATACTTGGATGAACATCCGTGGTCGATCCAATTCCATCAGGCAGTGCATAAACGAGATTCAATAGCTTATCAAGAGGTAAAACAAGAAAATACATCAGCATCCTACCAGCTTTTTATTGAGAATTACCCAGAAAGTCATTTACTTAACGAAGCACATCAGGAGTTTTTCAAAACCCAATTTTACGAAATCACTTTTAGTGGTACCTTGCAGTCTTATGTTAATTTTTTAACTAAATGTCCAGGTAATCCTTTCGTCCCTTCAGCGGAGGATAGGATTTATGAATTAGCAGTTTATGAACCATCA
>JBILNH010000188.1:0-4667 GCA_044375095.1 Crocinitomicaceae bacterium | reverse complement strand
TGCCACATTGAGCCGGAAGATTATCAAAATCGGGTTGTATTGGATTCCAACTTGATTCCTCTCGTGTTTCGGAGATGTACCGATAAAAATTAATTCCCCATTGTTGAATATCCTTTTTCGGAAAACGGATAGCAGAGTAGGGAATTCGTATTTCTGCTTGCCAACCATCCGGGGTATGTTTTACTGTACTTGACCAAACCAGTTCAAGTTCGGCATTTCTTGCATTACCCGTAATTTTTGCATCGTATTGAACGCCTTTGCTCGATACCCCAAATATAAATCCATTCAGGTTGTCGTCGTACGTATCTAGAATAAATTGAAAGTTGTCAATATTCGCATTAAAGTCGTCCCTTAAGGATAAAACATGCGACATCTTGGTTGGGTTATCAAAACACTTTACAAACAGGTACAACGCCTGGTCGTCATATAGTAGCTTTACGTCAGTTTTTTTTGATGAAGGTGTTCCTGGTGAAGGCTTAAACTGAATAAAATCTGTTGCCGTTTCAGCAGAATTCCAAGCTATTTCATTCGATAAACCATCAATAGCTATTTTTTCTGCAGTGCATTTTGAAGCCCTAAGTTCTTTTTGAGCAAAGCTTACAGTGGCAAACAGAAAAATGAAACAAAGGCTTAGGTTTCTCAACATGCGGTTGTAAAATTAACAGTTGTTAAGCGAACATAAGGTAATAAAGAACTAAAAAAATAAATATTATCAATTTCCGGACGACATCAACCATTCCCGATGTGCCGGATGAGAAATGCTTACCAACAATTTTTTACGTTCCTCCAATGTTTTACCTTTTAGGTTGACAACTCCATATTCGGTTACCACCCAATGCACATGCGCACGAGTGGTCACAACACCGGCACCAGGTTGAAGAGTCGGGACAATTTTCGAACGACCGTCAGAAGTTGTAGAAAGTAAGGCAATGATTGGTTTTCCACCTTCTGAAAGCGATGCTCCACGAATGAAGTCCATTTGTCCACCAACACCTGAATACATCTTTTGACCAATAGAATCTGCGCAGACTTGTCCACTTAGATCAATCTCAATAGCGCTATTGATTGCGATAACTTTGGGGTTTTTGCGAATAACGTCGACACGATTGACATAAGAAACATCAAGCATTTTAACCATCGGATTGTCGTCCATGAAATCGTATAACTTTTTGGTTCCAACTGCAAAAGTTCCAACGATGGCGTGCGCATGTTTTGATTTTTTCGAACCGTTTATCACACCTGATTCAATAAGTGGTAATATGCCATCGGAGAAAAGTTCCGAGTGAATACCCAAGTCTTTATGATTACCGAGGCAACTCAACACTGCATTCGGTATACTTCCAATTCCCATTTGTAAAGTGGAACCGTCTTCAATAAGCTCGGCAATGTGCTTTCCTATTGCGAGAGTTTCATTTGTTTGATCTCCAATTAATGACTCCGGTAAGGGTTGGTCTACCTCAACGGAATGATGGATGTTAGAAATGTGGATAAATCCATCTCCATGTGTGCGTGGAACGAAGCGGTTGATTTGTGCAACGATTGTTTTCGCGGATTGAATAGCTGACAAGGAAATATCCACAGAAGTTCCTAACGAACAAAATCCATGTTTGTCGGGTGGAGAAACACTGATTAATGCCACATCAATTGGGATCTCACCGGATAAGAATAAACTGGGTATTTCACTTAGAAAAGCAGGGATATAACTTCCTCTGTGTTCTTGAATGGCTGTTCGGATGTTGTGTCCAATGAAAAACGGTTTTACAATGAATGAATTTCGGAATTCTGGCGCTGAATATGGCGCTTCTCCTTCTGTATGAATTGAATAAATACTTACATTTTTTAGTTCATAATGTCGGTCAGATAACGCATTTACAAGTGCTTGAGGGACAGCAGCGGCAGAATGAATAAATACATGTTGATTTGAACGAATACAAGTTACTGCTTCGTCAGCGTTAGAATGAATTTTCATTGTATTGGTTTTAGATGTAATCAGCCATCCAGTAGGCGATATAACCGATCATTTCTTTCAATAGTCCATTCCACTCTTGAAAATTGGAACTATCAGGAATAAGGTATTGGTCCCAATAATACACTCCCTTTTTGGAACTGTATAAATCAGTTGAAAACGTATCGAACTTCATACCAACATGGGCGAAACAAGCACTTGCACGCCGCATGTGTCGACCAGATGTAATAAGTAAAAAAGAAGTAAAATGCGGGTATTTTCGAGCTACAAATTGTTGCGTTTCTACTGCGTTTTCATATGTATTACGCGATTTTTCCTCTGTTAGAATATCAGTTTCAGGAATTCCCCAAGAGATGAGGACTTCTTTTACTTGTTGCGCTTCATGCAACCCACGATCGGTCACATACCCATGGTCACCCGTAATGAGGATTTTACTGATTTTTTTCTTGTGATACAGATTAAGTGCTTGCCATAACCTGTCTGTTCCACGTCGGACAGAAAGTGTTTCGAGGTCATTGTTGTATTCAAACATACCTGTGAGTACAATACCCACATCGTAGTTACCGACTTCAGTGATTTTTTTTCCAGGAACTTCCCAAAGTCGAGTTATTTCGAGTAGAATAAAGGAATTCGTGAATACAATAAACACCGCAAGAGCTGACCATTTGAATCGTGTTTTCCATTTTGCAGAACGAATGACAATTGCGCCCATAACCAAAGCAACCAGCCAGGTGAAAGGTGAAAGTAAAAACAACAGTGCCTTAGATAGTATGAAAAACATAGTCTAAAATTAATGGTTTTGAATGGAGTTCGAAATTCGTTTATTGAAACAATCGGATTAATTTTGTTGAATAATTAAGCGTATATGAAGTGGATTGAAGAATTTTTTGGGATCAAGTACACCGAAATCAATCAATTTTTAGTGATGATAGGCACTAAATTATTGGTCTGCATTTTCATTCTAATTATTGGTTTTTGGTTAGCGCGTATGCTATCCAGAATGATTGTTCGTCTCTTGAGAAAAAGCAAAACGGATGAGGGATTGATTACGTTTTCTTCTAGCCTCATTTCGATGTTGCTTAAGATAGTCGTCGTCATTACAGCTATTACTCAATTAGGCATTGAAATGACGTCGTTTATCACATTGCTTGGTGCTGCAGGATTGGCGATTGGCATGGCTTTTTCAGGAACCTTGTCCAATTTTGCTGGTGGGATTATGATCTTGGTCCTTAAGCCGTTTAAGGTGGGTGACCTAATTCATACTCAAGGTGAAAGAGGATTCGTTAAAGAAATTCAAATCTTTAATACGTATTTGCATACAACAGATAATAAGGTCATTATATTGCCAAATGGACAAGTCGCTAATGGAAACATCATCAACTTTACGAAGGCAGACTATCGAAGAGTAGATTGGTTTATAAGTATTTCATATGGAGATAGTTTCGAGAAAGCAAAAGAATTGATTGAAGTATTTTTGAAAGAGGATCGACGAATTTTGCCTGATCCTGAATCATTTATTGGGATTAAATTACTTAATTCATCTTCGGTTGATTTGGAAGTTCAGGCATGGGTAAAAACGGATGATGTTAATACTGTTTTCTTTGATGTTAATGCACGTATGTACACTGAGCTACCCAAACACGGCATTCGTTTTCCGTTTCCTCAACTGGATGTTCATTTACAGCAAAAGTCGTCATGAGTTTAGTAGAATCACACCCATTAATTAAAAGTTATATTGCTCATAATCATTTTGGTAACTTACTTGATTTAAAGCTTATAATTCATTCAAAAAGTGAAATTGAATACCGTGTTACTGTTAAAGATAAACACCTTGCCACTCCAGTAGCAGCTCACGGCGGATTTTTAGCGGCTTTACTCGATGCCACAGTTGGTGTAGGAGCGCTTTCGTTGGTATGTGAAAATGATCAAATCGTATCAACAATAAGTTTAAATACGACTTTTTTAAGTGCTGTATATCAAGGAGATGAACTTTCTTCATTGTCTAAATTGGTTAAGAAAGGAAATCGAATACTTTTTATGGAAGCAATGGTGTTCAATCAAGAAGGAATTGAAGTCGCCAAAGCTTCGGCTTGTTTGAATGTTTACCCCAAAGAAAAAGGTGGATATTAGGTTGTTCACGATAACGTGTTGATGGACAGATTCTTGTTATTGACTATTTAGTCGGTTGTACACGTATATTTGCCTTATGAAAACAATTACCAAGAAAAAACAGGCATTAATATTAACAGCAAAATCATTGTTTGCGAAAAAGGGATTCTACGGCACTCCAACCGCTCAAATTGCACGAGATGCTGGTGTGAGTAACGGTATTTTGTTTCATTATTTTCCTACCAAAGAAGAGCTGATTAAAACGTTGTACATTGACATAAAAGACGATATCTTCAAGTACACATTGAGCCAAGTATACCGCGGTGCAACAATCAAAGAAAGTTTATACACCTTGTGGTTGGCCTCGCTCGAATGGTATACCGAAAATCCAGAGGACTTTCAATTTATGTTGCAGTTTGAAAATTCACCTTATTATTCTGAGGAGATTGAACGCTCCCATCGTTACGTTCAAATGGCTATTTCCATCATGGAAGATGGTATGAATCAAGGCCAATTAAAAGCATTAGATCCCTTGTTTTTAGTTCGCTTACTCTCAGCATTAGTTGAACGATCTGTCTTTGAACTCAACCGA
>JBILNH010000038.1:0-17914 GCA_044375095.1 Crocinitomicaceae bacterium | reverse complement strand
GGGGTGCCTTGGCGAAATGAGTTAGGTGAACCCAATTTCTTTAATCCATTTCTGTTACGTTTAAGTCCTTTCTCAGTTAATTAACCTAGGGTTTAATTATTCGTCAAATGGAAAAATATTTTCAGCTATTCAAAGATCAGATACGAAAAATTGCTTTTATCCTGTTATTCGTGATCTGTGTCTATTTGATTTTTTTTCTATTTGCAGGTATTATTGGGGAATCATCATTTCATTTTTTCACTGTTTTCCCCTTATTTACCCCATTCATTCATACTTCATTGTCCCATTTTTCCGAAAACTTAATTATGCTGTTTATCCTGATTTTACCGCCGATAAACAGATTGTATTCAACACGTCAACTCATTCTGGTTGCTATAGCCATTTCGGTTATCTATTTACCATTTGTACTGTTTAACATTAGCGATCCAGTGGTTGGGCTTTCAGGATTAGGGTATTTTTTATTAACGCGATTTGTTTTTTCAAATCACGTTTATAGCCGTTTTTTCATTGTTTTTATCTCTTGTAATTATCGGAGAATTTTTTGTAATTGGTTCCGCAGATGATGTTGCTCATGGATTTCATTTATTTGCTGCAGCTTGCGGTTTTGTCAGTCAATCAAATAAGTTTATTCAGATAAATATCTACATGAGGCGCATAGAAGTTTATTTATTTTCAAAAATTAGGACGAAAACATAATTCATTTCCATCAGTTACCAACCACTTTCATCCTTTTCTTGTACCTTTGTTCACATATTATGTTGCTCTTTTTAAACGATATCGCGGGTTCTGAGGTGCTGGTAATTCTCATCTTTATCCTTATTTTCTTCGGATCAAAAAGTATCCCTGGGATTGCCAAAAGTTTAGGTCAAACTATGCGGCAAATTCGCGATGCTTCTAACGAGCTCCAACATGAAATTAAAAAGTCCGGAATGGACATCAAAAAAGACATCAATTTGTCCTCATTTGTTGACGATACGGTTAAAGAAATCCAACAGCCTCTGGATCAATATGTGGAGGATATTGAGCATGCAGTCCGATATGAGGCGCCAAGAAAATCGCATTTAAATCAGGTGAAAGAGGTGAGTGATGCGCACTTTTTATCCGATGAATTACAGGAAGATCCGACTGGATTAAATTCAACATCTTCAGAAACAAAAGAGTAGTTCGATTTCTATTAAGTTTCGAGTTATTCCTATTTACTTTCTTATAAATTATTTCTTTATCGATTATTGTGGATTAGAGAAAAAGTCTTTTCTTTAATGTCCTACTATTAGTATCTTTATGAATAAGACATCTCTTTCTGATAACACTTCAGTATTCTGCATTCAAAAATCGGAAGCGAAAATGCTTGATCACCATATAGAAGGTTATCTACAGCACGGTATTTCTATAAAAAGTGGCGATGTTGTTTTCGATGTTGGATCAAACATTGGGGTCTTTTGTTTGAGAGTAGCGCAACGGGCCAGTAATGTAAAGGTATTTGCATTTGAGCCAATACCGGAAATCTTTAATGTGCTAAAGGCAAATGCGCAACTTTACAAGGAGTATACAATTATCCCATTGAATTTCGGAGTGTCAGACAAAAAAGGTGCAGCTACATTTACGTATTTTCCAAATACACCTGCGCTTTCCACATTACACCCAGAGCAATGGGATGATAATCCTAACGCATTTAAAGATGCAGTAAAAGGAACCATGAGAAATCCACCGAACAACATGAAGTGGATGCGACTGATTCCAACTATGTTCGCTGGTTTAATTGCTAAACACTTAGTAAAAGGTAAAAAACAAGTAAATTGTCAACTTCGAACAATTTCATCATTTATTGAGGAATACCAGTTAGAGAAAATTGACCTTTTAAAAATTGATTGTGAAGGAGCTGAATGGTCAGTATTACAAGGTGTTGAGGAATTGCATTGGCCCAAAATTCGATCGTTAGTTATTGAGGTTCACGATGCTGACGGTAGATTGGATCAGGTTAAAAATTTTCTAACTACTAAAGGTTTTGATAAGCTAGTTGTGGAACGTGAGTCAGGCTTGGAAAGTACACAGTTGTTTAATATTTTTGCTCTTCGATCATGACTGCGCAATTAGCTACTTTGTATACGTTAGCGCTCTTGATTGGTACAAATACATTTGGATTTGTCTACAGTTATTTGATATTGAATCACAACCTGTTTAGTAAATTCAGAATCCAGACTAAAAAATATAAATCAGGAATTTTAGGCCAACGTTTGCCTCTCTATTTAATGAATTTACTTACATTATTGATTTTATCTGGTGTTGGAATCTATTTTTGTTTTCCATTTTTTGATACCGAATCATATTCTCTTTATGTCATCGTATGTCAAGTTCTGTTTGCATTTATAATCGATGACATTTGGTTCTATTTTATGCATAGGATTTTTCATGAAAATAATTTCCTACTGCGAAAAGTACATTCGATACATCACCGATCCTCCACACCGTTCCCGCTCGAATATTTGTATGTTCATCCTGTAGAGTGGATGTCAGGCATGGTTGGTGCTGCATTTGCTTTTTTCTTGATTCTACTTGTTATGCCAATTAATATCTATGCTTTTTGGATTTTTGGAATACTCAGAAATATGCATGAAATACACATTCATTCTGACTTGGAACTCCCAGTCATAAGCAAGATTCCTTTCTTGAGTACCACACGCCATCACGATGACCACCATGCCAAGTTAAAAGGTAACTATGCGTCAACGTTTGCATGGATGGACAGCATCTTTAAAACCAATTTTAAGCAATAATGAGGTTCTTCATTTGTGCTTTTCTAATGTTAGTGCTGGTATCATTTACCCAAAATGATCACAACTGTTCGTTGACTGTTAAAGTGTCTAATTTTAGATCAATCAAAGGGGTGTTAGAAATAGGACTGTACCGCGTTCCTTCCAGTTTCCCAAAAGTTGGGCAGACTTATCGAATGGTCAGAGTTAAGGTAGAAAGTAGTGATGTAACGTATACCTTTACAAATCTAGCTGCGGATAACTATGCAGTTTGTGTGTACCATGACGAAAACAGCAACAAAGTTTGCGACAAGAATGTTATTGGTATTCCAACAGAAGGATATGGATTTTCCAACAATATCAGGCCTCGCTGGTCTGCCCCAGATTTTGATGAATGCGCAACTCATTTGGTTAGCCAAAAAACGTTTCGGATTCAGTTAATCAATTAAATCTATTTCTTGTTTATACCCTTGTAAAATCCTCTAAAAGTGAAATAAATGAAGGGGTTCCTTTTTTTATACGTACCTTTGCAGCCAATTTTAAATACATTAGATGACATTTGAGGAACTCGGGCTTAAGAGTGAGGTGCTGAAGTCGTTAAAAGAACTGGGGTTTGAAGCACCTACTCCGATCCAACAAAAAGCCATTCCACACCTTTTAAAGGAGGATAGCGATTTTGTTGGTTTAGCTCAAACAGGAACAGGTAAGACCGCAGCGTTTGGTCTTCCACTAATCAACAACATTGATAACAATGCACGTGCGCCGCAAGGCTTGGTAATCTGCCCAACACGTGAACTCTGCTTGCAAATTGCAAAAGACTTGGAAATTTTCGCCAAGTACACCAACGTTAAAATCGTTGCCGTTTACGGTGGTACTGATATTCGACGCCAAATAACTGATATTAAAAGAGGAGTCTCTATTATTGTAGCAACTCCAGGTCGTTTGATGGACCTTATCGATCGCAAAGCGGTATCACTTTCTGAAGTGAACTATGTGGTGCTCGATGAAGCCGATGAAATGCTAAACATGGGATTCAAGGAGGATATTGATTCTATACTTGAAACAACTCCTGATTATAAGAATGTATGGTTGTTCTCTGCAACAATGCCTGCTGAAGTAGCACGGATTGCAAAGAACTACATGGACAACCCACTTGAGGTATCTATTGGCCATAAAAATCAAAGTAACGAAAATATCGATCACATCTATTACGTCGTAAAAGAGAGAGACCGGTACGCAGCTGTAAAGCGTTTGATTGATTTCAATCCAGATATTTACGGATTAATTTTCTGTCGTACACGGCAAGAAACTGCATCCGTTGCTGACAAATTAGCCAAAGAAGGATACAATGCTGAACCGCTGCATGGAGATTTATCTCAAGCGCAACGGGACAGGGTAATGGATCGTTTCCGTCAGAAAGATTTACAAGTACTTGTGGCAACTGATGTAGCTGCAAGAGGACTGGATATCGATAACATCACGCATGTTATTAATTACAACTTACCTGATGACATCGAAAATTACACGCACAGAAGTGGCCGTACAGCCCGTGCAGGTCGTAAAGGTGAATCATTAGTGCTCATCAATACACGTGAAGCTGGAAAAATTCGGGCGATTGAACGTCAAATGCGAACGACATTCACACTTGGAACAATTCCAAATGCTACTGAGATTTGTGAGATACAATTGATGAAACTCATCGAAAAAGTCATTGCCACTGAAGTAAAAGAAGCGGATATTGAGCCATTTATGCCGAAAGTTCGCGAAGCGCTCGAAGGGTTGACTAAAGAAGAAGTAATCAAACAATTTGTTTCCGCTGAATTCAATCGCTTCATTAATTACTACGAAAAAGCAGCAGACTTAAATGCGCAAGCTGGAAAAGGAGATCGCGATGAGCGAGAAGACCGCGGTCCGCGTCGCGAGCGCCGAAATGATGGACAAGAACTGGGTAAAACACGCTTCTTTGTTAATCTAGGTAAACGTGATGGACTAAATCCAGGAGGCTTACTTCGCTTGGTTTGTGATGCGACCGGATTGACTTCTTCCAACATAGGTAAGATCGATTTGATGCCTTCATTTTCCTTCTTTGAAGCAGATGATGAATACGCAGAAAAAATCCTTAGAAAGGTGAATGGTGCGAATTACGAAGGAAATACGGTGAGCATCGAAGTAACTAAAAAGAAAACATCTTCCAACAGAGGAGGAGGTGGCGGAGGTGGCTACCGTGATGGTGGCTCATTCGGAGGAAAATTCAAAAGTGATCGAAACAAAAAAGAAGGTGGATTTGGTGATCGGCCGCGTAAAGAACACCGGAAAGGTCAAGGTTCTAAACCACGTACTTTTGGTAAATCATTTGGAAAATAAGCTTACAGTTTAACAGTATGGAAATTAGAAATATTGCAATCATTGCACACGTTGACCACGGAAAAACAACGTTGGTTGATAAAATGATTGAGGCCGGAAACGTTATTAATGAACGCGACCGACCAACGGGTGAATTAATCATGGATAACAATGATTTGGAACGCGAACGCGGAATTACCATTGTTTCCAAAAATGTATCCGTTTCTTACAAGGGCACAAAGATCAATATCATTGACACCCCTGGTCACGCCGACTTTGGAGGTGAGGTAGAGCGTGTATTGAACATGGCTGACGGTGTATGTTTGCTCGTTGATGCATTTGAAGGTCCCATGCCACAAACGCGTTTCGTACTAGGAAAAGCGTTAAGTATGGGGATCAAACCCTTGTTAGTCATCAATAAGGTTGATAAAGAAAATTGCACGCCTGAAGAAGTTCAAGAAAAAGTATTTGACTTGATGTTCGAACTGGATGCCAGTGAGGATCAATTGAATTTCCCCACGATTTATGGATCAGCTAAGAATGCATGGATGGCCGTCGATTGGAAACAACCTACGGATTCCATTACACCATTACTAGATGAAATTCTTTCGTACTTCCCTCCGCGTGAAATTGCTGAAGGAAATACGCAATTATTGATTACTTCATTGGATTTCTCCACTTATGTCGGACGAATAGCAATTGGACGTTTGAGTAGAGGAGAAATCAAAGAAAATCAACCGATTATCTTGGTGAAACGTGATGGAACGCAAGAAAAACATCGGATTAAAGAAGTGTTCGTTTTTGACGGTCTTGAACGTAAAAAGGTAAGCTCAGTCGCTGCTGGAGATATATGTGCAATTACGGGAATTGAAGGATTTGAAATTGGCGATTGCATTTGTGATTCAGAAAATCCGGAACCATTACCGACAATTCAGTTGGACGAGCCCACAATGTCCATGCTTTTTTCTATAAATGATTCCCCGTTCTTCGGAAAAGAAGGGAAATTTGTCACCTCACGTCACATTCAAGAACGACTTCAGAAAGAATTGGAGAAGAACCTTGCCATGCGTGTTATGGATACAGATAAAGCCGATAAGTGGATAGTTTACGGTCGAGGAGTATTGCATTTATCCGTTTTGATTGAAACCATGCGTCGCGAAGGTTATGAGATGCAAGTAGGTCAGCCTCAGGTTATTATAAAAGAAATTGACGGGGTAAAATGTGAGCCAGTGGAGGAATTGACAATCGATTTGCCAGAGGAGTTTAGCGGTACAGCAGTTGAAGCCGTTACGAAGCGAAAAGGGGAGATGGTGAACATGGAGCCAAAAGGTGAGCGTATGATTATTCAGTTTATCATTCCTTCACGAGGAATCATTGGCTTACGTAACTATCTTTTGACGCAAACAGCTGGTGAAGCGATCATGACGCATCGTTTCCTGGAGTATCAACCGTATAAAGGAGAAATACCGGGAAGACAAAATGGATCATTGATTTCACTTGAATTGGGAACGTCTATTCCTTTTTCATTGAATAACCTGCAAGAAAGAGGTAAATTCTTTATCCATCCCAACGAGAACATATACGAAGGTCAGGTAATTGGCGAAAATTCACGAGCAGGAGATCTGTGCGTGAACGTAACTAAAACTAAGAAATTGACGAATATGCGTTCTTCGGGAGCGGATGACAAGGTCCGTTTAGCACCGCCTAAAGTATTCAGTTTAGAGGAGTGTTTGGAATATATTCAAAGCGATGAATACGTGGAGGTTACACCTGAAAGCTTGCGTATTCGAAAGATTCTTTTGAAAGAAACGGATCGTAAAAGAGCTGGTAAGTAGTTCATTCGTTAAAAGAGCTGTTTATTTTTTGTTGAAAATAATAGTACTTTTTTTTACAATGATATACTGAATATTGTACCTTTCAGATAGAAATTATCGTCTATGTTTGATGAAGAAGATGAAGACGATTTCGAAGGTACCCTTCGAGAGGATCTTGAACGTTTTGAAGCACACTTAAGAGGTGATTCATTGGGCTTCATGGATAGTGATCGGTTAGAAATGATAATTGATCACTATCTTATCAATAGTCAATACCAAAAAGCACGTGTTTGCGCCGAATACGCTCTAGCTCGTTTTCCTTTTTTACCGTTGTTTCAATTGCGGAAAGCACAGGCTATTTCTGCTATGGGGCAATTGAAAGAAGCGCTCCATGTATTGGCAAAAATTGAAAAGTTGGAACCACTATCATGTGAGTTTTATTTAACTAAAGCTTCTATTTTTAGTCAATTGCGTGATCGAAAAAATGCCATACGTTATTTTGAAGATGCTTTACGACTTTCAGAGCCGGAAGATAGAGATGAGATTTACTTGGATTTGGCAATGGAGTACCAGAATGCACGGGACTTTAAAAATGCCATTCGTATTCTTAGAGATGCTATTGATTCGAATCCGAATCATGAAGGTGCATTATATGAAATAGCTTTTTGTTATGATCAAATGGGGGAATATGAGCAAGCTATCCAGTGTTATTCTGACTTCATAGACGAAAATCCCTATTCATTCACTGCTTGGTATAACCTCGGTAATGCATATTCCAAATTGGATAAGTTTGAAAAAGCTATTTGGGCATACGATTACAGTATCTTGATAAATGAAGATTTTGGTCCAGTTTACTTCAATATGGGTACTGTATATATGTCGATGGAGCAATTCGAGCAGGCTATTGAGGCCTTTTTGAAGTGCATTGAAATGGATGGAGAAGATGCCACTGCGCTCTGTTATTTGGGTGAGTCATATGAGCAGTTGAATCAACTTGAGGAGGCCAAAAAATGCTACTTAAAAAGCATCGATTTATCACCGAATTATGCTGATGCTTGGTTAGGACTAGGAATTGTCTATGATCTTGAAGAAAAGAAAGTAGAGTCACTCCCTTTTTTACACAAAGCATTGCAGCTCGACCCAACGAATGCTGGCGTATTGCATGTGTTAGCTGGAGCGAATGAAAAAATAGGAAATGCAGATGAGGCTATGGGTTTCTATCAACAAGCCGTTGAGCTAGATCCGTCAGATGAAGAATGCTTGACAAGCTACATCAATTTGTGGCAAGAATATTCGTTGATCGAGCCATTAAAGTTTTTGTTGCAACAGTTGGAACTTCAGCCTAATAATTTAATCGTCAAGTTATTGCTAACGAGTAGTTTTTGGAAAAACGGTTCCTATCAAGAAGCCTTAACGCTCTTTACAGAATGCGTGGCCACCGACTCAACTAAATCGAAAGAAATATTTAAACTAAATCCTGATCTATTAAATATACATGAATTTGTAATTTTGATCGATTAAAATCAATGAGACCATGAATTTTGAACTACCCTTTATACCAGAACGGAGTGAAAAACCGCGCCAAAAAGGTGTAACCATGATGATGGATAAAGGCCTTAGCCTTACTGAAGCCAAGCATTTTATAGAGGCATCAGCCCATTTAACTGATTTAGTGAAGTTTGGATTTGGAACCTCCTATGTGACTAGGGATCTTAAGAAGAAAATTGACCAGTATAAAGAGGCGGGAGTTCAACCTTACCTTGGAGGAACCTTGTTTGAAGCATTTTACGCTCGCGGTAAGTTTGAAGACTACATGCGGACGTTGGATAAATTCGGTTTAGAGATGGCTGAGGTTTCTGATGGATCCATAATTATTCCACATGATGAAAAGTGTGAGGTAATTGCCAAATTGGCAAAAAATTATACAGTTTTATCAGAAGTGGGTTCTAAAGATGCAGGTATCTTAATAGCTCCTGCACGATGGATAAAAATGATGACCACTGAATTAGAAGCGGGTTCTTGGAAAGTAATTGCTGAAGGAAGAGAGGCTGGAAACGTGGGCGTTTTTCGTCCGAATGGTTCTGCGCATACGATGTTGATTAATCGCATAATCGCTAAAGTAGCTCCAGAAAAAATTCTTTGGGAAGCCCCGCAGAAAAACCAGCAGGTATGGTTCATTAAGTTATTCGGAGCTGAGGTTAATCTTGGAAATATTGGTCCAAATGAAATGATTCCTTTGGAATGTTTACGTCTTGGACTTCGAGGTGATACGTTCTTTGATTTCCTTCCTTCCGATTACGCTGAAAAATTAAAACAAGTCGATTCTGATGCTGACGAGGAGCTAGAGGAAAATTAAGATGACTTTTCACCGTTTTGCTGAAATTTCTGGCCACAGTGCAGGAGTGTACAGTTTAGCTTTTGATGGGATATACATTTATTCTGCGAGTGCTGACAGGTACATTGCTCGCTGGAATCCACTAACCGGAACACAAGACAAATTTGCCGTTCAATGTGATTATCCCGTGTATTCAATTGAATTAATTCGGAGTGGATCCATCTTATTGGCAGGTTTGAATTCGGGGGATATTCACGTCATTGATCTGATCAAAAGAGAAGAAATTAAATTCATCAAGCAACATCGATCAGCTGTTTTTTGTTTGACATACAATTCAATAACAGATCAATGGTATTCATCAGATAGTGATGGTAACTTAGCCGTTTGGTCTGCCGATACATTTGAGTTACTTGCTTTTTTTCCTTTAAATTGTGGTAAAATTAGACGGATCGCTGTCAATAGAGATGGAACTCAGTTGGCTCTGGCCTGCCAAGATGGAATCATTCGACTTTTTGACACAACGTATTTTAATGAAATCACTTCATTTAAAGCACATGAAAACGGGGTGACCTCGATTTCATTTGATAGTAATTTTTCAGATCGACTTTGGTCAGGTGGAAAGGATGCCATGCTCAAGATTTGGAAGGCTACGACAAATGAGTTGATAAAGGAAATTCCTGCACATAATTATGTGATCTATGATTTTCTTGAAATTCCTTCGCAGCACATTATGATCACAGCAAGTAGAGATAAAACGATGAAGATTTGGGATCAAAAGGAACTGAATTTTGTTCAGCGTATTGACAATAAAACGGGAGGACACAGGTATTCGGTTAATGCATTAGTAAGCCTGGACGATGGTAAATGGGCAAGCGCATCCGACGATAAGCGTATCATGATCTGGGGAGAAACCAACTTTAACTAACGCGTTTGAAACTCTTTCCCCCTCATTCCCAATTTAGTTTGTATTTTTACCATTCTTATAAATTCAAAAGCCTAATACGCAGTGAATATGAATAAATGGATAGTTATTATCGGATTAATTAGTGGAGTCTTTAATGTGTCCGCACAATGTGACCATACACAGCTTTATCCAGCTGATACAGTAACACCGATTATGGACTGGATGATGATTGATTCATGTTCAAAAGCTGGACAATACGCGTTAATTCATGTGGAAGAAGGAATGTATTACGGTTTTTCTACACGAGCAGCTGACGGTTCAGATATTACCTATGATTCACAATTGACTTTACGTAAGACAAACGGCGATTTAATCGCATACAACGATGACGCTGAAGCAAATAACCTGCAATCTATTATTTATTGGACGGCTAATTTTACAGGTCAAGTAGAATTACATTTAAGTGAATACGATTGCCAGATCAACGACACATGTGGTAAGGTGATGGTATTCATGTCCGAAGGAGTAGGGTTGAGTGAAGAAATCGTTGAAAGTAAACCGCTTGTATATCCAAATCCTTCCAATGGTAATTTTTTAATCCAATTAAGTAATTCAGAGATTTATTCTGCTGGTGATATTTTAATTTCAAATTTACTTGGACAAACCATTGAACGAATACCTAATCCAGCTGCAACAAATCAAATTGAGTTAACCGGATTTAAAGGGGTTTACGTTGTCCTGCTTCGCGATAAACAACAACAGATTATCCGCAGTGAAAGAGTTGTGGTGGAATAATTCTTCATTCTTATTCTGATTTCTTCCTTTTTTGTCTGGATTATTTCATGAACCAAAGGGTTTTTTACTCCACAAGTGGAAAGTCCCCATGTCCCATGGGTAGCCTTTTTTCCTTAAGTCCTTATGAAAATAAATTTTCAACGTCCTTAAATGAAAAAAGTCTAGCGCTTCGCTAAACTTTCTCCTTGTGCCCACGACTGGATTCGAACCAGCACACCTGTTGGCACCACCCCCTCAAGATGGCATGTCTACCAATTTCACCACGTGGGCTTTGGGTGGTAAATATAGAAATAAGTTCACAATGACGTATAGCTCGGTGCTTCAATTGCTGCTTTTTTTATGTCTGCGAATCCGAATAATGATGGTCAGTTGTGCTAAATCGCACATCTTCAGCAAAAGGAAGTTTTTCCATCTTGTAAACTTCAAGCGTGTAGTACCCAAATTCTTCTGTCACAATACCGTTGAGTCGGTAGATTCCTTTTCCTTGAAAAGCATACCTTTTTGAAATTTCAGGAAAGTGAACAGTATCTATTAATTCACCTTCTACATCGAAAAAGCTTCCGAAATACATAGTCTCTCCACGGTTGGTAGTTGATCTTTTTAGTGCAATCAGATAGCCATAGGTTTCTATGTGTTGACCAAAATTTTTCGGAATGTCAGTTGCTTTAAACATAGCCGATACTGGATGCTTAAGGAGCTCAAACAGATTGCACAATGGAAATCCCAATAATTCAAGTTGTTCGAATGCCAATTCATACGGATGTTCTTGTAGCACAGGAAGTTCGAAAGTTTGAAGTGGGGCATCAAATAATTCCAGTGAAGGTTCTAGTCGCGTTGTTTTGGAGAAGAAAAAATGCGCTTCCCAAAGGAGTTCTTTACGTGTAGCGGTAAGATCGCGTAGTCCGTCAACCCTTATAATTAATAGTAATTGTTCCAGTGGAACATGTACGCGTGCGAGTAAATTAGAAAGACTCGTAAATTGACCATTTCGTTCGCGTTCTTCGAGTATGCGTTCACAAACAGCACGTTCTATTCCATTGACTAACACAAATCCTAGAAATAGATCAGTACCTTGCAAGTGACAAAAATAAGCTCCGAAATTTACCGATGGAGCCAATATGTTCGCGCCCCATTTACGGGCTTCGTGAACGTAAACTTCGGTCCTATAGTATCCACCAAAATTGTTGATGCACGCAGTCATATACTCCAACGGATAGTGAGCCTTCAAGTAGAGGCTTTGGTAACTTTCTACGGCATAGGAAGCGGAATGTCCCTTCGAAAATGCATAACCTGCAAAACTTTCAATTTGTCGCCAGACGTCCGCTGTCAATACATCCGAATAGCCTTTGGCTTTGCAGTTATCGAAAAAAGATGCCCGTACTTTTTCGAATTCAGCACGTGATCGGAATTTACCCGACATTCCACGGCGTAAAACATCAGCTTCCGCAAGTGATAATCCGGCAAAATGGTGCGCGACTTTAATGACATCTTCCTGGTAGACCATCACTCCATACGTGTCAGGCATGATTTCCAGTAAAATGGGATGTGCGTCTTTCCTTTTTTCAGGGTATCGGTGCCTGAGAATGTATTCCCTCATCATTCCTGATTGCGATACGCCTGGACGAATGATGGAGCTGGCTGCTACTAGCCCAAGGTAATTGTCTACATGTAGCTTTACCATCAACATGCGCATAGCCGGTGATTCCACGTAAAAACACCCCATTGCTTTGGCATCAATCAGCAGTTGTTTGACCCGTTCATCTTGTTTGAAATAGGCTACATCATGAATGTCATGCGGTGGATTTTTGGGTTGGTTGTACTGAATTATTTCGATTGCCTCGTGTATTTTTCCAAGTCCACGTTGACTGAGGATGTCAAATTTGAATAAACCCACATCCTCTGCTTCGAGCATAGAAAATTGCGTAGTAGGATAGCCTTTGGGTGGGAGAAATGTCGCCGAGAACCAGCTGATTGGACGTTCGCTAATAACAATTCCTCCTGCATGTACGCTTAGATGGGAGGGAAGTCCCTTGATGTAATTGCTGTAGGTGAGTACCAGTTGGGAAAGTTGATCCAGCGAGTTTATGTCAAATTGTCCTTTGCTCAGTCGCTCGATTTCATTTTTGGGTAATCCGAATACTTTACCAAGTTCGCGCACAGTCATGCTGTATTGAAAAGTATTATAGGTGCACAACAAGGCGGCGTTGGGGTAGCGTTCGAAAATGTATCGGGTAATATCATCTCGATCTTTCCAGGAGAAATCGATATCAAAATCAGGTGGATTTTTTCGGTACAGGTTAATGAATCGCTCGAAGTAGAGGTCGAGTTCCAATGGATCGACATCGGTAATGCGTAAAAGATAGGCAACGATGCTATTTGCACCACTGCCGCGACCAACATAGAAATAGCCTTTTGATCGAGCATATGTGGTGAAGTCCCATGTGATCAAAAAGTAGGAGAGGTAGTCTTTTTCCGCAATAATTTCAATTTCTTTTTCGATACGTTCGATAATTTCATCTGTAATGGTAGGGTAGCGGTAATCCAAACCATCGGCACACAATTGACGAAGTAGTTGCAGGTCATCTTTTTTTCGTCCGGTATAACTTTGTAGGTTTTGTGGGATGGCATCGTCTCCAAATGAAAAATGAATAGCACATTCACTTAATAATTGTTCTGTCCGGTCTATCAGGCTGTCAAAGTGCTTGAATTCTTCTTTTAGTAAGTCATAAGGACGTAGCTTTTCTGTCTCGTCAGCTTGTTCTTCTTTGGGTAATTTTGAAAGTAGTGTGTTGTTGGCGATTGCCCTGAGTAAACGGTGTGCGTTGAAGTCGCGTTTCGTTCGAAAGGTCATCTGTTCCAGGGCGATCATCCGGTTAAATTGAACGTCTGCTAGTTTTATGGTTAACTTACTTAATTGTTGTTTGTTTACTCCAATCCATTCGTTGTCATTGAGTTGTTTTGGTTCCTTTCCCCAAGGATAGATAATGCAACAGTTGCCAAAATATCCGGGGTGTTTTGGGAAAGGTTCATTACTATGTAAATGGTTACTTAAAAATGCATTTGCTTCGTGTAGACCTCTGTTGTTTTTTGCGAGTAAAATGTAACAGCATTCCATTCCATTGCGAATGTCTATTGCGACTACTGGATCTATTCCTTCACGTTGAGCTTCCCGCACATAGCTTAATGTGGATGTAGTGGAATTGATATCGCAAATAGCGGTACGTGAATAGCCGGATTGTTTCGTCCATTTGACGATTTCCTCTGGAGAAATGAGGCCATAACGTAAGCTGAAATGACTTTTGATAAACATATTGTTTAGACAATAGAGCTGAGACGCTAGATTTTAGAAGCGATTACGGTTCACTATTTTAGTTGTTATGGTTTCAGTTGTTGTTTGTTAATCCTTTTTCTTAATCCGGCAATCATTTTTTCCAATTCATCTAGTTCCTGATGTATCTTATCTTTGGTTTCGAGAGTAATGATACAAAGTCGTTTTGCTAATTCTATTTGGGTATTCAGTTCATAGCATGATCCTAAGGCAATAGATAAGAAGTAGCTGAATTCTTTTTTACTCTCTCTACTTGTTCCTTCAGCGATATTTGAAGGGATGCTTGATGAAGCTCGTCGTATTTGACTTGTTAAGCTATATTTTTCCTCTTTTGGAAAAGTTGCTGTTTCTCTGTAGATCATCTCAACGATATCCATTGATCTTTGCCAAATCTTTAAATTCTTGTAGTTGTGCATAAGTTCTATTTTTCTTTAGTTGTTCTACTATCTAGCATCTAGCGTCTAGCATCTAGCATCTAACGTCTAGCATCTAGCGTCTAATTCCATATTCCATTTCAAATCCTCCTATTCGCTAACAATGGCGGCGGTTCGCCACTGAACGGATTCCAACGGCCAATCGTTCGCGCTTCCATCCCGATGGCTCTCATAACTGCACGGTCACCAAAACGCAGGCGTATTTTATCCATTACCTGGTACAGATCGGTATACCGTTGCTCGTCATCAAACAATTGCAACTGGTGATGCCCAGATACTAAACTACTGTAGCGTACACCGATAAGTCTGACGAGCATGCGGCGTTCGTAGATACGGTTGAATAATTCGTCGACAATCGGTAATAAATGATGATCTGCAGAAGTGTAAGGAATGTGGCGCTGCAGCGTATGTGTTTGAAAGTCGGCATAACGAATCTTGACGGTGACACACGAAGTGAGTTTGTGTCCTCTTCGTAATTGAAAGGCTAAGTTCTCAGCCATAGCAGCCATAATGCCTTTGAGTTTAACTACATCAATCGTATCATAATCAAAGGTCCGTTCAGTTGAAATAGATTTTCGTTCGTTGTATTGTTCAACAGGAGAGTTGTCTATTCCTTGTGCTTTTTTCCAGATTCCAATACCGTTTTTTCCCAGAACACTTTCCATCATGTCAATTGGCATTTCCTGCACCGTTTGTATTTTTCGAATCCCCAACTGGCAAAGTGTTTGGTAGGTTTTTAATCCAACCATTGGTATTTTTTGAACGGACAGTGGCGCAAGAAAAAGTTTTTCTGTTCCGTAATCAATAGCGAGTTGATTATTCGGTTTTGCCTCTCCTGTTGCGATCTTAGAGACTGTTTTATTTTGCGAAAGTCCAAATGAAATGGGAAGACCTGTTTCGTTGATGATTTTAGTTCGCAGTTCAGATGCAAACTTCCACGTACCAAAAAAGCGATCCATTCCCGACAGATCCATGTAAAATTCATCAATGGATGATTTCTCATAAACCGGAACAGCTTCGCGAATGATGTCAGTCACCATTTTTGAATAATTCGAGTAGGTCGCAGAGTTTCCTTTGATTACAATGGCTTCCGGACAACGTTCTTTGGCCATTTTCATTGGCATGGCAGAGTGAATTCCGAATTGACGGGCTTCGTAACTGCACGATGCGACTACTCCGCGGTCACTTGTGCCGCCTATAAGAATCGGCCTTCCTGCCAAGCGGTTATCAAGTAAGCGTTCGCACGATACAAAAAACGTATCGAGATCCATGTGTACTATTGAGCGTAAATCAGCCATAATGAGTGTATTAATTCGTTCATTGGCTGCATATCGTAAATTTTACCTAAAACGTGAACGTAGAATAAGAACGTTTACCGTCTTAACTGCTTTTAGTCCAATTCCGTTCGAGATGAACTGATTTTCCTTCTGTTAAGTTGTGATTTAGCAGGTTAATATTTTGTTCCTTTCTCCATCAAAAGTAATCTTTAATGATTAATAAATAAACATAAATTGATTAATAAGTAATCAAAATTTTCAACAAAGAAAAAGCAGTAGGTCGTAAAGTATTTATGTGGAAAAGGAAAATGTAGTGTAAGTCAATTAGTTCGACTGAATCCAGCGAAGTAAAAACTTATCATAAACCTGGTAGTATGGTTTGTCGGAGTACGCATCGAGATAAATCATCTCTTTTTGTAGGAGAGCTTCAAGACTTCTTGAGACAATAGATGCGCTTCCTAATTGGTATTTTTGAATGAATTCCTTTGAGTTAGGTTGAAAAACTTTCTCCTCTTTCCCGATGGCCTTTAGTAATTTCCATTGTCCATCAGTAAGTAAGTTTCGGTACTGAAAAAATACACCTTCATGTTGTTTGAGTATTTGCCATGCCATTTTTCGCACATCAGAAAGCTCGATCTTTTTTCTTCTTTGATAATACAGTTGATTGCATAGATACTGGGTGTAAAACGTATGACGGAGCGTCCATTTACAAATGAATGAAATACTTTCTGCTGAAATGGATTGCTTTCCCTCCGCAAATTTACGTGCAATAAAATCAGCATATTCATTTTCCTCAATAAAGTCAAGGTGGACGTGCGAACAGCTTGCGAAAAAGGGTCGCTTACTCGAATTGAAAATGTCATGCATTAACTGCTGATTGCTTCCGCAAAAGATAAACGACGTGTTTTGTAAGGTTTGGAAATAGGTCCTTAACAAGGCTTCGGTATTTTTTTCAGGGTATTCTAGGATTTGCTGAAATTCATCAATCGCAACGACAACTTTACACGATTGACTATCAAGGAACTGAAATAGTTGCTGTATAGTCGTTTCTTGTTGTTGTGTTGAGTTCACAGCTATACTAAGCGTCGGATTTCCTGTAAGTTCATCAAAATTTAGCGTTGGTCGAAATAACTTAATAAATGTTGAAATGCGTTTGCCTATTTTTCTTTGCTGCGGAAAACGATTGTAAATAGCAGTAGCTAGTTGATTGGTGAATTCAGCCAGGTTTTGAGTCGGTAAGATGTCAATGTAGATGTATTCTAACTGTTTTTCATTCTCTATTTTACGAAATAAATGATGAATTAATCCTGTTTTTCCCAGTCTTCGAATAGCAAAAAGAGTGACATTTATACCATTTTCAATAAATTGTATTAACTCTTTTGTCTCGTCTTTTCGGTCGCAAAATGTATCTGGGCCTTTGTATGAGTTTGTTAAGAATGGGTTTTCCATGTTTTTTTATTCGACTAAACAAAGGTATGATTTATTTCAATATTACACAAAATGTATTACACAAAATGTATTACGCAAAATGTGTATTATATTATGTGTGGTTTATATGAAATGAAAAGAACAATTTAACACGTTTGATTCGTAACTTTAACCCTCTATTTCAAGCCAATGATCCGACTATCTTCAAATAATATAATCGCAGAGATTTCTTCTAAAGGAGCAGAGCTTCAATACCTCTCAAAAACCAACGGAGAAAATATAATGTGGTCCGTTGATGACACATACTGGAATCGGTGCGCGCCCATTTTATTTCCAATTGTCGGAAAACTTAAAAATGACAGGTATAACTGGAATGATACTTCCTATACAATGAAACAACACGGTTTCGCAAGAGACATGGAGTTTCAACTTATTGAACAGTCAGCTAATAAAGCAGTTTTCCTCTTGAATACATCTAAAAGTACTTTAGAAAATTACCCTTTTCA
>JBILNH010000138.1:0-6526 GCA_044375095.1 Crocinitomicaceae bacterium | reverse complement strand
TCGACAGTATAGGTACCATTCTGTGTAATTGTAATTGACTGAGTGGTTGCCGTTGGAATAATTGCACCATCCAAGGACCATTGATAGCTGTAACCAGCAACCGAACAGGTTAAATTATTTCCATTTTGATTTATTGAAGGGATAGGATTAATCGAACAAGTAGTATTGCTTGTTGCTTGTGCTGGATTGCTTTCAAGAACGGCATGGAAATCAGTATAAGAAGAACAATTCATTTTTAAGTGAAAATCGAACCAAGGATCGAGACGTTCGAAGGTCAACGCTTGTTGCTGAGGCCTTGAAATAGAAATACCTGAAGATGAGGTAGCTTCACCCAAATCACAATTAAAATTTGTATTTGCGAAATAACAATGAGCGCCACCAATAAGGGAAACGTATGATTTACATCCCGAGGACAATCCATTGTAAATGGGCTGATGGTGGACGTTTGGTGGAGTTACACCGTCTGAACTCCCTGAAAATATCAAGGCTGGAACAGTGACATTCTGACAAGCTGAAATGGCCGAAGGATTTGTTTCTGCTGGAGCTAAACCAACTACGGTTTTGATCATTGTATTATTTGCAGCAGCCAACATACTTGCTCCACCACCCATGGAATGCCCCATGATAGCCGAATTGCCATTAATGTGCTGGTTAAAAAGTGATTGCGCATCAGTGTTAAGCGCCAATAACTTGGTTGTAACAAGTGCTAAGTCCAATCCGAAATCATTATGGCTAGGCGCAGGGAATAATGATCCTTCTGTTCGTGGAAAAGCCAAAATATATCCCAATGGTGCGTAATGTTCCCAGATATTGGAGTAGGCATCCCATGACATTGCGAAACCATGACCAAAAACGATAATAGGAAATTGACCTGTGGCTAAGGGAACGTTTTCTCCAGCTGCTGATGTTGGATAATAAATCTCTGTTTGAATTTGCCGACCACTTCCTCCACCGGATCCAAAGCCGCCTGACCTATTGGGATCGTTAAATGTGATCGTTGTATAACCAATCTGGTACTGAGCACAAACTTTTAAAGAGGAAATTAAAATTGCTAGTAGTAGCAGATGTTTCATTTCAGGGTAAGATTTACCCAAAAATACAATTTTGATTGGTTAGTACAAGTTTTCCACCTCATCAATTGCAAGAACGCCAAATCCATCATTGGACCACGTTCTTAACGTATTACCTTTCGCTACTACGAAGGTTGGAAACTTGCCTTTGGCTAACGCTGATAGCGCTTTATCATTTTTTGCTGGCACGACATTGATCCCAGGTGTCGCCATTTTCCCGTACCAACTTAATGCCTCTTGATCGGCTCGTGTTATAATATAAGTTACTTGCAATCCAGGATTGCGTTCAATTAATTTTGCAGCTTTTCCCATCGATTGTGCACAAAATGGACATCCAGGAAGTGCAAGCACGATTAATTGTTTCCCTCTCAATTCATCGAGATCTGATGTGAGTACTGTCTCTTTAGCATCATTTGAAAAGTCGCCTTGAAAAATAGGCGAATAGGCAAAATAACCTGCAAAAGGAAATACAAAAAGAATGACGGATACACCAGTTCTCATCCATGACTTAAGTTTAAGCAATTTTTTATTGGCTAGAAAAGCTAGTGAAAATCCAATAATTACTACTATTATGTAGGGAATGAGTTTAGCTAATGTCCAGCTTAAACCTAAATTCAGG
Source organism: Crocinitomicaceae bacterium (assembly GCA_044375095.1). Taxonomy (GTDB): domain Bacteria; phylum Bacteroidota; class Bacteroidia; order Flavobacteriales_D; family Crocinitomicaceae; genus M0103. The sequence continues at coordinate 4,837 of JBILNH010000138.1, read as the reverse complement.
AAAAATAATTCGATTGCATTCATTGAGAAAAGATAGAAGAAAAAAAGAGCAGGTTTCCCTGCTCTTTTAATTTATTTATGCTGGTTCGCAATACTCACCAGTCAATGCAGCACTCGCATCTACTTCACACGCGTCAACTGCATCTTTACCTTTCTTAGTTGTTGTGTAACAATCTGTTTCAAGATCGTACAAATCACAACAGTAACAAGAGTACTCTTTCTTACAAGAAGCCAACATAACCAATGAAAGACCTCCTAATAGGATAACTTTTTTCATAATAATTCGGTTTAAATTTTTGATGAATTTACCTAAAAAATCACTTAGAATATAAAAACGCGACACAATTTTTATCAATTATATTTATCTAATCCTCGATATTGTATGGCTTCCACTACATGATTTTTCGAAATATTCGATGCATTTTCCATATCGGCAATGGTTCGTGACACTTTTAAAATTCGATCAAATGCGCGCGCAGACAAGCCCATGCGCTCCATCGCTTGTTTTAAAATTCCCCTTGTGATTTCATCGACTGCGCAATATTTTTCAATTTCACGTTTCGACATTTGTGCGTTACAAAAGACATCCGGAGAATGCACAAATCGCTCAGATTGAATTTGTCGTGCATGCTGTACCCGATCACGGATCGCCTCACTTCCCTCAGCTTTTGGTTGATCGGTTAACTCATCGAATGAAACCGGACTAACTTGCACATGCAAATCGATTCGATCCATTAATGGTCCAGATATGCGACTCATGTAACGCTGGACGATGCCAGGACCACACGTACATTCTCTATCCGGATGATTGAAATAACCACAAGGACACGGATTCATAGCAGCAACCAACATAAAACTGGCAGGAAAATCAACTGAAAACTTCGCTCTCGATATCGTTACAACACGGTCTTCAATTGGCTGCCGCATGACTTCTAGAACAGTTCGCTTGTATTCAGGTAATTCATCTAAAAACAAAACGCCATTGTGGGCCAATGAAATTTCACCCGGCTGAGGAAATGTTCCACCGCCGATTAATCCAATGTCAGAAATCGTATGGTGAGGCTTACGAAACGGTCGTTGACTAACCAATCCGCCAGCATGCTTAAGTCGACCAGCTACGCTGTGAATTTTTGTTGTTTCAAGTGCTTCATCCAGGGTCATTGAAGGTAAAATTCCCGGCAAACGCTTTGCTAGCATAGATTTTCCTGCGCCCGGTGGACCAACCAAAATGATATTATGTCCACCTGATGCAGCGATTTCAAATGCACGTTTGCTATTGAATTGTCCTTTGACGTCAGAAAAATCAATCGCTTCTGAATCAATTGGTCGTTTCCAATCGTGGTTAGATTGCTCAACAGTCAAAGCCTCTCGTCCTTTAAAATGGTCTACAACCTGTCGGATGGTTTGTGCGCCGAAAACTTCTATTCCCTCTACTATTGAAGCTTCCTGCGCATTTTGCATGGGAAGTATGACGCGTTTAAATCCTTCTTGTTTGGCACGAAGAACTACAGGTAAAGCTCCGCGCAGCGGTCGCAATTCACCATCCAACGACAATTCACCAGCGAGTACATAACCTTCTAACGACTCACTCGGCAATTGTTCACTTACGGCAAGAACACCAATGGCTATGGGCAAATCGAATACGGACCCTTCTTTTCGAATATCCGCGGGCGCCATGTTAATCGTTATTTCCTTTCCGGGAAAATGCAAGTCATTGTTCTTAAATGCTGCACGGATGCGTTGTTGACTTTCTTTCACGGCATTGTCTGGAAGTCCGACCAGAAAAAAATTTATTCCATTACTTAAGTTAACCTCAATGGTTATGGTGGTTGCATCAATACCGAATACGGAACTACTGAATACTTTTACTAGCAAGGCAGGTTGTTTTTAGTTGAATAATTAAAGCTAGTGAAAGGAATTTTAAAGAAAGTAGAATAGTTATTTTTTTCAACGAAAATAAAATCGTCGAGTCAAATTGAAATTTTCTGGCACAAAAAAACCGACACTACTAGCGTCGGTTCGTCGTAAAACTACGATTAATTATCTCTTGTGCATAGGCTCATCAGAAACCGTTAGTTTCTTTCTTCCCTTGCGACGACGTGCAGCTAACACACGACGACCATTTTTTGAAGCCATTCTACTTCTGAAACCGTGCTTGTTTCTTCTTTTTCTGACTGATGGCTGAAAGGTTCTTTTCATGACTCCTATACTTTAATCTATTTTTCTCAATTTTTCAGGACTGCAAAGATAGGTTATTTTTCCGATCAGCCAAATAAGTAGAAGAATTTTTCCTAAAAATAATCACATCCGGATAAAGGAGGTTATTTTTGTACCCTAATTCAATCGGATGTTACGACCGAAAAAAGACAAAACACCACGCGTAAAATTAAGTAAAGACAGCATTCGTAAAGCACGAGGCATCTTTGCATTCCTTAAACCTTATCGCGGCATTTTCTTAATTGGCTGGATCTTTCTGATCCTTTCCACCTCTGTTGGACTTGTTTTTCCATTTATGATGGGGCAATTATTAGGAAGTGGGAGTGCAAGTCAACCTGCTTCGATGGAAGAATCTGTTCGACTGATCAACCTTCAGAACATTAATGACGTTGCATTATCCCTGTTCATACTCTTTATTGCACAAGCTGTTTTTTCGTATTTCAGGGTAGTTATTTTCACCAATGTTACTGAGAACACCTTGCGCGACATTCGAAAAGCAGCGTTCAGCCGGCTGATTTATATGCCGATGGACTTTTTCAATAAAAACAAAGTTGGCGAATTAAGCAGTCGCATTTCATCTGACATCACTCAAATTCAAGAGACGTTAAAAACGACCATTGCAGAGTTTTTTCGCCAAATTGTTATTGTCATTGGTGGAATTGCATTCATATTTGTTTTTTCCTGGAAGCTCGCGCTAATTATGCTTGGAACAGTTCCTGTAATGGCCGTTTTAGCGGTGTTTTTTGGAAGATTTATTCGTAGGCTTTCTAAGGAAGCTCAAGATCAAGCAGCGACATCTAACTCCATCATCGAGGAATCGTTGATGGGAATTGCAAACGTAAAGTCATTTACAAACGAGGTTTTCTTGTTGAACAAATACGGCAAAGCGATCGAAGAGATTCGAAACCTCAACGTGAAAAGTGGTGTTTGGCGCGGATTGTTCGTGTCATTTATCATTTTCTGTTTGTTCGGGGCCATTGTCTTCATCATTTGGAAAGGACTTCTGATGACTCAAGGTCCAAATCCAGAACTTTCCATGCAGGACTTTTTCAGTTTTATTATGTACACCATCATGATGGGCGCTTCAATTGGTTCATTACCTGACCTATACGCCAGTATACAGAAATCAATCGGTGCAACAGAAAACTTAATGCATATCATCCATACGCCAAGTGAACAACAATTATTGAAAGGTAAAGAATTTCCTGAAATTTCTGGGAAAATCGATTTTAAAGCTGTCCGGTTTGCTTATCCACAGCGTCCCGATATGCAGGTTCTTGAGGAGATTTCGTTTACTGCTCATCCAAATGAAACCATTGCTTTTGTTGGGTCTTCAGGATCAGGTAAATCGACTATTTCCTCGCTCCTACTCCACCTGTATTCAAATCATGAAGGGAATATTGAATTCGACGGACATGAAATTCGCGAGATTGACGTTCACCACCTTCGTCAACACATGGCAATTGTGCCACAAGAGGTATTGTTATTTGCCGGTACAATCAAGGAAAATATTCTCTTTGGTAAACCAACAGCAACTGATGAAGAGATCATGGCGGCTGCGAAACAGGCCAATGCGTGGGAGTTTATTCAATCCTTTCCAGACGGTTTAGAAACCCAAGTTGGAGACCGGGGAATTCAGCTTTCAGGTGGACAAAAACAACGCATTGCGATTGCCAGGGCATTGATTAAGAATCCGCGCATTCTTATTCTGGATGAGGCTACTTCAGCTTTAGATTCAGAATCTGAGAAAGTAGTTCAAGACGCCTTAGATAAATTAATGGTCGGTCGAACCAGTTTCGTTATTGCACACCGATTGGCCACCATTCGACATGCAAGCCAGATTCACGTCATTCAGCAAGGTAAAATTGTTGAAAGCGGCAATCACGATGAGCTGATGCGTCAAGGAGGAATCTATAAAAACCTCGTGGAGCTTCAAGGATTGGATATGGAATAACTTCTAGGTATGTGCCTTGAATATCTTGTTCAACCATTTCAACATCGCGAACATCAGGAGGGCAGCAGCTCCTAACAATAAGAAGTTCACGTAGAAAAAGTCCGCCTTATCGTCGTAGCTTTCCCATAAACTGCTTAATACGCCGGAGAGTTTATTTCCTATCGATGTAGCTAAAAACCATCCACCCATCATAAGTGCCGTCAAACGCGGTGGGCTGAGCTTACTTACAAGCGAAAGCCCCATTGGACTGAGAAATAATTCACCAATTGTTATGACAGCATAAGAAGAAATAAACCACCACGCAGAAGATTTAACGGCACCATTATCGCTCGCATATACGGCTCCCACCATTACTAAACAAGACAATGCAGAAATCAGCAAGCCGAATGCGATTTTCGCAGGTACACTTGGCTCCCTTCCGCGTCGTTTCAAAAACCCAAAGAAGGCAACAACTAACGGAGTAAAAGCAACCACCCAAAAAGGGTTCACCGATTGAAATAAGTTCGTGTTGAACGCATATATTGTCTCTCCTTCTTTTGGCAGATCAGCTGCTGACATATTCGAGAAATACGCCGGATAATCATATACGACCTCTTTGTTTCCTTTCTGTGGAATTGAATCTTTAACGTATTCGTATTTCTTCACTTGTTGCAAGGTCTGCATTGAG
>JBILNH010000137.1:0-6550 GCA_044375095.1 Crocinitomicaceae bacterium | reverse complement strand
AATCATCATCAATAATGTCGATAGTGGCGTGTGAAAGTTGGTGATCATACTATCCGCAATGCTAAAATCGTATGGAGGGAAAATAAACTTATTCGTCCACCCATCAAACGGCTTCAACATTCCATCAGTAGAAACAGACGTTTCAATTGAGCGCATAGACGTCGTTCCAATGGCGCATACGCGTCTTCGCTCTTTTTTTGCTGCATTCACAATCTCAGCACATTTTTCTGAAACAATTACTTGTTCCGAATCCATTTTATGTTTCGTAAGGTCTTCAACCTCAACAGAACGGAATGTACCCAATCCAACGTGCAAAGTGACCTCTGCAAAATTGATCCCTTTCAACTCAAGTCGTTTCAATAACTGACGTGAGAAATGAAGTCCTGCAGTTGGCGCTGCCACGGCACCCTCTTCTTTTGCAAAAATGGTTTGGTAGCGCTCTTCGTCTTCTGGCTCAACAGCGCGCTTAATGTATTTTGGAAGTGGGGTTTCGCCAAGCTCAGTAATCTTTGCTTTGAACTCCTCGTATGGTCCATCAAACAAAAAGCGCAATGTACGTCCACGAGACGTAGTATTATCAATTACCTCAGCAACAAGTGAATCGTCATCTCCGAAGTACAATTTATTACCGATTCGAATTTTTCGTGCTGGATCGACTAATACATCCCACAATAAACTCTCACGATTCAATTCACGCAATAAGAATACTTCGATCTTCGCGCCTGTTTTTTCTTTATTTCCATACATTCTAGCAGGAAAAACACGTGTGTTATTCATGATCATGACATCTCCTTCTGAGAAATAGTCAATGACATCTTTGAATAATTTATGCTCAATTTTACCTGAATCACGATGGATAACCATCAAACGGGCCTCATCTCTGTTTTCACTCGGATATTCTGCGATCAACTCCTCCGGAAGGTGGAAGTTAAAATCGGAAAGCTTCATTTTACTCATAGGGGAATATTAAATTCAAAAAAAGGAGTGCAAAGATACAACATAAAGAAGGCCTTGTCAAGCAATTAATGTGAATTGCTCCGAATTAGTGTAATCCATTCATCGACTGTTAAGGCTTGTTCAATGGAATGATCCCCAGAATGTGTTCTTCGCAGTCCAATTAATGTCCCTCCACTGCCCAATGCCTTCCCTAGATCATGGGCTATAGATCGAATGTATGTTCCTTTGCTACAGGTAATCTCAAAATCTATTTCAGGGAATCGCTCCATCGATAGCGAAAAGTCTTCAATGCGAACAGTAACAGACTTCATAACAACTTCTTTTCCTTCACGTGCGTAATCATAAGCGCGCTTTCCATCAATTTGTTTGGCTGAATAAACAGGTGGTACTTGCAGTTGTTCGCCAAGAAACTCTTTGCGCGCTTTTTCAAGCAATTCTTCCGTTACGTGTTCGGTTGGAAAGTTTGTGTCGTCAAAAGCTGTTTCCAGGTCAAAAGATGGTGTGGTTTTTCCCAAGAGAATAGTTCCAGTATAGGTTTTCACGCCGTTCATGAGTTCTGGAATGCGTTTAGTATGTTTTCCAGAACAAATGACTAACAATCCGGTCGCTAGTGGATCAAGCGTTCCTGCATGACCAACTTTAATGTTTTTGACTTTTAATACTTGTTTGAGGTTCCAGCGAATTTTATTGACGACATCAAACGACGTCCAGCCTAACGGCTTATCAACCAGGATTGTCTTTCCGGTTTGAAATTCTTCTATCATGCGAATGAAAAATAGGCCAGTAATATTAGTCCGGTGATGATTCGGTAATAGCCCCAGAGTTTAAACCCGTATTTTCCGAGAAGTCCGATAAAAAATTTAATGGCCAGTGCCGCAACAACGAAGGCAATTACATTTCCGACTAAAAAGTAAAGTGTATGTTCGCTGCTCGATAGTATCAATTCATAGCCTTTTTGTTCCGCACCGCTAACTTGCCAATCTTTCAGGAAAATAGAATAGAGTGTTACGGCCAACATGGTGGGTACAGCAAGAAAGAAACTGAACTCTGCTGCCATTTTTCGAGTTAATCCTTGTTGCATTCCTCCAATTATTGATGCGGCAGATCGGCTGGTCCCTGGCATCATGGCAAGGCATTGCCAGAAACCGATCGTGAGTGCTTTTTTTATTGAAACGTTTTCCTCTTGATCAATAGTGGTATTCTTGAACCACTTATCAATAAAAAGCAAGACTATTCCTCCCAGAACAAGGACAATAGCAATTGGAATTGGTTTTTCGAGGACAGCTTCAATTTTATCATCGAACAACTTACCCAATACGAGCGCAGGAATGACAGCTATCGCTAACTTGAGGTAAAACGAAAATGACTGAAAATTGATGAATTTTTTCCAGTAGAGAAAAACAACTGATAATATGGCTCCGAATTGGATGGACACCTGAAAGAGTTTTACGAATGCATCTCCTTCTGTCTTGAAGATAGCACTGGTAAATATCATGTGAGCGGTGGAAGAAACAGGTAAAAATTCCGTAAGGCCTTCGACAATGGCCAGAATAATCGCTTGAAGAAAGTCCATTGATTATTCTCCTTTATTGGCTTTTTTACGTTTCATAATGGCAATCATAATCACGATATAACCTACAACAATAAGCAATGGTGCGATCGTAATTCGTCGAGCACTGAACAATTCATCTGCATTGAAGGAATTTGGATCATCAGCGCCACCGCCGATCATTAAAAGGAATCCAACCACATTGATTGCCAATCCGATTAACAACAACCGGTAATTTTCAGGCTGAAATCCAAAAGCATTTTTCTTTGTATCCATGGGATCAAATTTAATATAAATCATCCAACTTCATACGCAAGTATTTATTCAGCGCAAACCAAGTTGAAATGAATGAAATAAGGACACCCAGCCCAGTTACTGATCCAACCAACAATAAAAAGCTCTGCCAAGAATAACTCACTTCAATGGATTCCAGCGTATTGTTAATGGCAAAGAAAAGTGTCATAAGTAAAGTCAAACCAATCATCGAGGATATTACACCTTGATAAATGGATTGAATCAAAAATGGCTTTCGGATAAATCCAGCCGTTGCCCCAACCAGTTGCATGGTTTTAATCGTAAACCGTTTCGAATACAAGGACAATCGTATGGTATTATTTATCATGGCCACCGCAACAATGATAAGTAATGCTGCAACTGCCAAGAATAAAAATACAAACTGTTTAAAGCCTAAATTAACCGATTCCACGCTTGATTTATCGTAGTTTACTTCATCTATCTGATTGGCATAAGCGCGAAGCAATGCTTTTTTGATGGAAGCCATACCCTCTTTCGAAGCAAATGCCGCTTTGGGTTTAAATGAAATCGTTGGTGGAAGTGGGTTTTCCCCATCGAACACCGAAAGAATCTGGTCAGCCTCCTGATCTGTTCCACTGAATTCCTCTATTGCTCGCTCGGGAGAAATAAATGATACCTCGGCAAATTGGTTCCAGGTTCGCAATTCCTGTTCTACTTGTTTAATGTCAGCGACCGACATTTCGGGACGGAAAAACAAATCGCCTTGCAAACTCTCTTTTGCTTGCCGCTGGACATTGTCCAAACCGAAAATCCCACCTATAACCAATCCAATCATAAACAAGACCAGCGATATGCCAATAACTGTCGAAACGTAGCTTACACGAACACCTTGTTTACTGTATTTTGATGCAGTTGTACTCATGCAACGAATGTACTATGAATTCAAACGGGTTAAAATAATGTTGAATAAAATTTAAACAATACCCATTGTTAATAAGTGTATATCATTGTTTTCTAATGCATTATGTTTTTGCACAACTCCTAAAAACGTAAAAAAAAGTTAAATGATGAAAAGGTATGTAATCTTTTGCGCGCATCAAGCGTTATAGTAACAGGTTAACAATTACACAGGTGTTTAAAACTGGCACACAGTTTGATTTCACCAAAGCGTAAAAGTTAGTTTTCATAAGTAGTAGTGGTTTAGGTTTTGGGAAGAGGGCGCGAAAGTGCCCTCTTTTCAATTTGTAAATTCTCGAACAGAAGGTGTTTTCTTTTGGTCTTACCACTTCATCTAGCACTTTGAATACTAAAAACAGCGAGATTTGATGTACTTTTGTATTCCTTCAGCATTTATAGGATTAGAACAATTACATGAAGAATATTCGCAATTTCTGCATCATTGCCCACATAGATCATGGGAAAAGTACATTAGCCGATCGATTACTGCAAACTACCGGAACGATATCTGACCGGGAAATGCAGGCACAAGCATTAGACGATATGGATCTTGAACGTGAACGTGGGATCACCATTAAAAGTCACGCGATTCAGATGAATTACACATTCGAAGGAGAAGCGTACGTGTTGAACCTCATCGATACTCCCGGACATGTCGACTTCTCATACGAAGTTTCTCGATCGATTGCGGCATGTGAAGGGGCGTTGCTAATTGTTGATGCATCACAAGGAATTGAAGCACAAACGATCTCGAATTTGTACCTAGCGCTTGAGCACGACCTTGAAATTATACCCATTTTGAATAAAATGGACTTGCCCGGTGCCATGCCAGAAGAAGTTTCCGATCAAATTATTGAATTGTTGGGGTGTGACCTTGAAGACATCATTCCTGCGTCAGGTAAAACTGGTTTAGGTGTAGATAAAATACTTGAAGCTGTTATTAACCGCATTCCTTCTCCAAAGGGCGATGAAAATGCGCCGCTTCAAGCAATGATTTTTGATTCGGTTTTCAATCCTTTTAGGGGGATTATAGCCTATTACCGGGTGAAAAACGGCATCATTCGAAAAGGCGATAAAGTAAAATTCTTCAATACAGGAAGAGACTACAATGCTGATGAAGTAGGGATCCTAAAAATGGATTTAGCGCCGAAGAAAGAAGTCCGTGCTGGAGATGTAGGTTACATTATTTCGGGGATCAAGCAGGCAAACGAAGTAAAAGTAGGAGATACCATAACCCTAGCTGCCAATCCGTGTGATACAGCGATAAAAGGATTTGAAGACGTTAAACCGATGGTATTCGCAGGTATTTACCCTGTAGAAACAGACGATTATGAAGAACTGCGTTACTCAATGGAGAAGTTGCAGTTGAATGATTCGTCGTTGGTCTTCGAGCCTGAGTCATCTGCAGCATTGGGATTTGGTTTCCGATGTGGGTTCTTAGGAATGCTTCACATGGAGATCATTCAAGAGCGCTTGGAACGGGAATTCAATATGACGGTAATTACAACTGTCCCGAACGTGTCCTATTTTTGTTACATGACGCGTGACAAAGAAAAATCGATCATTGTAAACAATCCATCGGAATTGCCTGATCCATCTGGGATAGACCGCATTGAAGAACCGTATATTAAAGCGCAAGTCATCACGAAATCGGAATATATTGGTTCAATTATGAACTTGTGTATCGAAAAACGGGGGGAGTTGAAAAATCAAGTATACTTGACGCAAGACCGAGTTGAGCTCACGTTTGAAATGCCATTGGCGGAGATTGTATTCGATTTTTATGACCGGTTAAAATCTGTATCTCGTGGATATGCGTCTTTCGATTACCATCCGATAGGTTATAAAGAATCGGATTTGATCAGAATGGATATGCTTTTAAATGGTGAACAACTGGATGCGTTATCTGCATTGGTTCACCGAAGCAATGCCTACGACCTTGGTAAGAAGATCTGTGTGAAATTAAAAGAGCTTATTCCTAGGCAACAGTTTGAAATTCCAATTCAGGCTGCAATTGGTGCTAAAGTTATAGCACGTGAAACCATCAAGGCCTTAAGAAAAGATGTTACCGCCAAATGTTATGGTGGGGATATCACGCGTAAGCGTAAGTTGTTGGAAAAACAGAAAGAAGGGAAGAAACGCATGCGTCAAGTAGGTCGAGTTGAAGTTCCGCAAGAAGCGTTTATGGCTGTATTGAAACTAAATGATTAAACTGTTCAAGGTTTAAACAGTTCGAAGTTTAACTATCGGCCAGGTTGATGCGCTCTGTATAAAATTAATTTTGTTCGCAGTATTCGAACAAAAAAGGCTCCAATTGGAGCCTTTTTTACTTATTCATCTTCTTCTTCACCGTCATCTTCATCCGGTTGATCGTAGTCGTCATCTTCATCATCATCCTCGTCCAACTCATCATCTTTCACATCTACTTTATCGAAGTCGTCTTCAAACTCTTCATCCTCCTCCTCTACAGGCGCTGACTTAGGTGCTACCTTGTTGATTTTAACTAAATAAATTACCTCCTCTGTTTCCCAAATTAATGCATCTAGCATTTCACCCGTTGGGGTTTTGATTGATGTTAAATGATTAATATAACCATCTGGGAATTCCCTCAAAATCTGTTTCTTCTGCTCGATGGTTAACTTATCGTAGCTTATGATCGACCTTCTTTTTGACATGTCCTTACTTCGTTTTTGCTTATTGTAGATCTATTAACTTACCATTAAGTTGAAGGCAAAATTAAATCAAAACCACAATTAGCAGTCGCTTTTTTGAACTAAGTCCAGATTTATTTCAACATTCGTTTTTTAATAATTTCGAAATAATCAAAAAGTT
>JBILNH010000136.1:0-6598 GCA_044375095.1 Crocinitomicaceae bacterium | reverse complement strand
TAATTTATTGAAAGTTGGGGGAATAACCAACCGCTCAGACTCCTCTCCAGCCGTCTTCATACATTGGCGATCCTCGGCTTTTTGACAGCCAATACTAAAAAGGAAGAGAAAAACAATAAGGTAAAATCTCATCTATTTTTATAATTAAACGTGTAACCCAAGCCCCATTCCACATAATCAGCTCTTGCCCAGTGCGACTTCAACACAACTTGTGCGTGCATTCCATTCGTAAAGTAGTACCTCATCCCTACTCTGTGGTATAAAAAATCTTCGGGCTGGTATTTATCTTTGAGGTATACGCCCATACCTAAAACAAAATGAAATTGATCTAATGGAAATAGATAACCTGTGTATAATCCGATTTGCAAAATATCCCATTGTGTTTTAGGAATTTCGGGTTTATAAGCGAAAATAGCTTGTTTAGAAATTACATCAAGCATCACTTCCATTCCCACCTTTGGCTTGAAAAATCGCCTGGCATAACCACTTAAACCGTAAACAGGATATTTTGTACCGCCTGTTGGAAAAACTTCTTTAGCTGTGATCACACCGGTCAAACCATACAACCATTTTTTGTAAGGAATAGATGGATTCCTAAGGAGTGTATCTTTCTTAAATGACTTCAGCGTGCGGCCATAACCAAGTGTTAAATATGGAAGATTAACTCCTAAATTCGGGACTTTATAGGCTCCATTACTAAAATGTGTTATATCTATCCCGAGGGAAATTCTGTTTTGACCAAAATAAAAATGATTTGTGAATCCGATACATATCAACGCATTCATGTGCGTACTCATCGCGACATTTTTGGGATTATCTTCGTAATTAAAAACCCTTGTTGTGTAGGCCAACCCGGAACCTAACTTGGCTAAAAATCTGTATTTTTCCCTCTTAACAAATGGAAATTCCACAAATCCATAAGCGCCGTAAAATCGACCAAGAATTTCTTTATTTCCTACAGATCCAGCAAACAAAGTTGCTCCGAGATAGGGGAACGAGCATGTTGAATGCCAAAACTTACGCCCATTCGTTTTGATGTAAAAACTTAATTCTCCAGCAAACGCATGTTCACGAGGCAAGTGTCCCATAACGCCTCTATGGGCAGCAAGAAACCCCATTTTTTGTCGGTACTCAAATCCAAAGCTGTTTTCACGTTGAGCAAAGACGGTGAATACAAGGCTGAATACGAATAAAAATGAGACAAATCGCATGGGACAAAAATACACAATTGCACCTTTCTGCTTAAAAAAAGTCTACTTTTGATGAAAAAAGAAATGGATCCGAGATTAGCTGCATTTGAACGTCTTCTAACTGTTATGGACGATCTCCGAACGCAATGTCCTTGGGATCAAAAACAAACACTGGAAACCCTTAGGCCACTAACAATTGAAGAAACCTACGAACTAGCAGATGCCATTACCGAAGGGAATAAGCACGAAATAGCCAAAGAAATAGGCGATCTTTTTTTACACCTTGTGTTTTATTGTAAAATTGGAAGTGAACAAGGTGATTTTGATGTGACGTCTGTTCTCAATGGTATATGCGAAAAGTTAATCCATCGCCATCCGCATATCTACGGTGATGCCGTCGCAACGACAGAGGAAGAAGTTAAAGCTAACTGGGAGAAGATAAAATTAAAAGAAGGTAAGTCATCCGTGCTAGAAGGAGTGCCAAAATCCTTGCCTTCCATTGTAAAGGCCATTCGCATTCAAGAAAAAGTGAAAGGTGTTGGATTTGATTGGGATAATGAAGCTGATGTCTGGAATAAAGTGAACGAAGAATTGCAGGAATTTCATGTGGAACAGCAAGTAAATTCCCCTAAGCGAGAGGAAGAATTTGGAGACCTACTTTTTTCATTGATTAATTACGCACGATTCGTTGGAATAAATCCTGACAATGCCTTGTCCATTACCAATTCAAAATTCATTAAACGCTTCCAATTATTGGAGGAATTCATTCTGACTGACGGAAAAGATATTTCAACGTTAAACCTTGCGGAAATGGATACCTATTGGGAAAAAGCGAAGCACAAGCTTCGTCACTAGTTTTTTGATGTTAAATCAATCAAAAATACCATTGAATCAGTTTTACTGATGTGCAATCATCACGTCAAAAGATTGTATTATCTTCGGGACTTCTAAAAACCTAGAACTGTACATTATGAAATTTCGTCTTTTCGTTCTCTTTTGCTTATTTTTTAGTGGGACACTATTTGCACAAGAATTCACTGTTCGCGGTTTTGTTTATGACAAAAGCAATGGTGAAGGAATTGCGTATGAAAAAGTGAAGTTATTGAAAGCCAAAGACAGTTCATTGGTTGCAGGAGCACTGACAGATATTAATGGCTTTTATTCTATTCCGAAAGTTGATGCGGGAAACTACATAGTGAAATTAGATAATCCAGCGTTTCAGAGCTTTACTCAGTCAATCGAAGTAAAAAAAGGCAAAGGAATTATTGATGTCAAAATATACCTCTTAAAAAGTTCGACAGTCAAAGAGTTTGAAGAAATTAAGGTTAGTGCTGAGGCCAAACAAAAGAAAAATGAAGTACAGGTATCTCAATTAAAATTAGATAAAAAAGGTCTTGAGCGAATCCCAACAGTAGGAGCAGAAAACGATATCGTTGGTGCCTTTTCTGTGACTCCTGGAGTTGTTACAACAGGAGATCAAGGAGGTCAGCTATACGTTCGAGGTGGTACACCGATACAAAACAAAATATTGCTTGATGGAATGACCATTTACACCCCATTTCACTCCATTGGATTTTTCTCTGTATTTGAAACTGAATTGGTTAAAAATGTGGATATCTACACTGGTGGTTTTGATGCACGATATGGCGGTCGAATTTCTTCGGTGATGGATATTTCTTACCGCGATGGTAACCGCCAAGAAATCGGTGGAAAAGTTTCCGCAAGTCCATTTCTAGCAAAAGCAGTCATTGAAGGTCCTTTATCCAAACCGAAAGATGGAACTCCTAGCGCTGGATCGTATGTATTTTCAGCGAAACACAGTTTGTTGGATTATACATCAAATACTCTATATCCGGGTATAAACGATGGCAATGGACTTCCGTTCAACTTCACTGACTTATACGGAAAAGTTACCTTCAACAGCAAAGGTGGATCGAAATTCAGTGCGTTTGGATTCCACAACCGCGATTCTGTTAACTACAGCGTGGCTGATCTCGATTGGAAAGCGTCAGGTGGAGGAATGAATTTCTTATTGGTACCTAGTGGTTCACCTATGATGATCAAAGGTCACGTCAATGGTAGCACATATGAAACAACGTTTTCAGAAACTGCTGAAGAACCGCGATTTAGCAAGATTGGTGGATTTGATCTCGGATTCGATTTTACGCGATTTCTGCGTAATGAGGGTGAAATAAACTATGGATTAAACTTCAATGGGTTCAATACACAATTCGTTACCTACAATGAAGTTAAACGTAAAATAGAGGCAACGAACTTCACCACTGAACTTGGAGCCTATTTCAATTACCGCCTTGTTAGAAATCGTTGGGTTGTACAGCCGAGTATGCGAATTCAGGTATATGCTTCACTCGGAGCGATTTCTCCTGAACCTCGTTTAGGTGCCAAATACAATGCTACTGAAAAACTGAGGTTAAAATTCTCAGGAGGGCGTTTCTCTCAGAACTTTACGTCGGCCTCATCAGATAAAGACATTATCAATCTCTTCAACGGACTTCTTTCGGCACCAACCAATGTGCAAGAAAATTTTGTGAATCAATTTGGCAATGACAAAGCCATTCGAAATGGTATTCAGACCGCGTGGCATGCTATTGCGGGATTTGAATACGATTTAACCAAACACTTGATGTTGAATATCGAAGGATACTACAAATATTTCGATCGATTGAGCAACATCAATCAAAACAAAATTTACGACGACGTTTCTCAGTTTTCGAACGAGCCGGATGTACTTAAAAAGGATTTCATTATTGAGGATGGTGTTTCTTACGGTGTAGATGTCTTATTAAAGTATACAAAAGATCGCCTTTTCCTCTGGGGAGTTTATTCTTATGGGTATTCTACTCGCTGGGATGGCTTTATCGAATATTTCCCAGTATTTGATCGTCGCCACAACATCAATCTTGTTGGTTCCTATGCGTTTGGTAAGAAAAAGGATCTTGAATTGAACATTCGTTGGAACTTGGGCTCTGGTTTGCCGTTTACGCCAACTGCAGGATTCTATCAAGGTGAAAACTTCTCTGGTGGAGTAACAACGGACTATACAACCTCAAATCCGGATGAAGTTAACACCACCCTAGGGGAATTCAATAGCCAACGTTTGCCGTATTACCATCGACTTGATATTACTGTAAAGAAACAGTTCAAAATTAAAAAGAACGATGTGATGGAAATTGTTGCTGGAGTTACCAACGTGTACAATAGAAACAATATTTTCTATGTAAACCGTGTGACTTCAGATGTGATTTATCAGTTCCCTATCCTTCCAAGTTTAGGATTGAGCTACAAATTCTAAACGTTCAAACATTTAGTTACGCCACGCCTCAAAGGCCTTTTGTTGCATTGTATTTGGATGTGCTGTTTTGGTTATAAAATACCTGGCATAAAAGAAGCGGTTAACCTCCGGTAACTCTAGTTCAATTAATACGCCAGCACGGGCGACAGTTACATTTTTAGTTTGATTATCAAAATAACTTAACCAGCGATCACAGTCTCCGTTACACAACTGGCGATTCACTGCAATGATTTCGTCTTTTAGCATTAATCCACCCAAATCAGCAGGTGATCCTGGATAAATACTCATGACTTGAGCGCCCCGTAATCCTGGTTGGTAAATGAAACCTAAACGTCCGGCAGCGTAACTTGACACAGGTTCATGATGTAAATCCAATCCAATACTTTCGAGTGCATCGTGCAAAACAGATTCGTAAGGAGAGCTCCCGTGAATGTATGTATCAAAAAAATATTGGAAGTCGATTCCCGATGCATTTTTCAACTCAGCCAGGAAATCTTCTTCTGAAACTCCTTTGTGACGAAGCGCAAAATTGAAATACAAGCGTTTCATGACTTCATCTAATCCAACTTTATTGTTTGTCGCTTGAAGCAACATAGTATCCATGACAAATGCTAATAAACAGCCTTCTGTATAGATCGACACCTTTCTTCCTGGTGCACCTGGAGTGTAGCCGTCCAACCACGTGTCAAATGAAGATTCACCAACCGAATAATGGAATCTGCCGTGGTTATCAAAATGCTTTTGTAACTGGTTATTGAATTCCAGCGCGTATTGATCAAATGTAAAAACTCCACTTTTAAACAGGAATAGGTCGCCCATATAGGTTGTTACTCCTTCACATAAATAGCCCATTCGTGAGTAATTCTCCCTCGTAAAATCGTACGGAAACAAGTCTATTGGACGAATCATTTTTACATTCCACGTATGGTACAATTCATGAGAAGACACGCCAAGAAGTTCTTTATAGAGCGAGCCAAATACATCGTAGCTTGGACCGAGAGTAATCACTGTAGATTTTGTATGCTCTACACCGTGATAGGATTTATAAGGCAATAAGTGAATTAAAAAATGGTATTCACTGACAGGAAACTCACTGAATTTAGCAATCTGCGCATCTGTAAATCGCTTAAAATCATCGAGTAATTTATCCCAATCCGGATTTACTGCACCGTTTAACCACACATGAAACAGCGTGTTTCCTGACCTATATTCAGCGTGAGTTAGGTATGGTGAACAGATAAACGGTGAATCAGCTAATTCATCAAATGAACTCGCGTACATTGTTTTACCTTCTTGATCCATTGAAGATGCAATGGTCCAATTGTCCGGAATGGCTAATTCCACTTGAATGGCCTCTTCCTTGTGTTGCTCGAGAAATACAAAACAATTAACTGGGTTCACATACAATTGATCAGCAGCTAAAAAGGTGGAACCCGCGTTCAGTTCCGCGGCATAGTAGCTGTATCGAACACGAATGAAAGATGTTGAAGACGTATCAATTTGCCAACTGTCCTTGGAGATTTTTGTGCTCTGTAGACGGTTGTTTTTGTCATCAAACACAGAAAACCCTTTGACATTCTTTGCAAAATTACCAAGCTCGTAACGCCCCGGACGCCAACTTGGAATACGAACAATGGTTTCTGATTCAGTAACTTCAAAGTCAACCTGAATGTGCAGGTATTGCTGCTGCGGTTGATCGATTGATAAAGAATAGCGAATCATATTTCCAAGTTAAGTATACATTTCTTGCGCCTGTTGCAGGATTTTAGCATCAGCCAAGAAGTCATCGTAAGGCATCATTTTATCGATAATGCCGTTTGGTGTTAGCTCAATTATTCTATTTGCTACAGTGCTCACTAACTCATGGTCATGCGATGTAAACAAAAGTGTGCCTTGAAATTCAGCCATTCCATTGTTTAATGCTGTAATAGATTCAAGATCAAGGTGATTTGTCGGTTCATCAAGCAATAATAAATTTGCCTTTGCGAGCATCATTTTGGAAAGCATACATCGTACTTTTTCACCTCCTGAAAGCACATTAGCCGTTTTCAAGGCTTCTTCTCCAGTGAACAACATTCGACCAAGGAACGTTCTC
>JBILNH010000135.1:0-6661 GCA_044375095.1 Crocinitomicaceae bacterium | reverse complement strand
TGAACCCGGTCCACATTGTGCGCCAGCAGATGTGCAGTTTTTTAACGAGAGTGCAGCAGATTCTCCTTACTTCAGCAATTGGTTTTTCGGTGACGGGTCAACATCAACAATTCAAAATCCTAGTCATGTATATACCCAGCCCGGATCCTATTCTCCAGCGTTGGAAATATACACGACAGAAGGATGTATAGATACCTTGTACTTAATGCTCCAAGATTCTGTAATCATTCGCCCAAGTCCTGTGGCAGGATTTACAGTCGATCCAAAACAAACGGATATTTGTCATCCAACGATCAATTTTACAGACCTTTCTTTAGGTGGGAATTCCTATTTCTATTGGTTGGATGACGAAAACAGGTCCTTACAGCTTCAAAATTTTTCACATGACTACCAAACGAGCGGATGGAAACGTCCGATGCAAATTGTAACGAACGAGTTTGGTTGTAAAGACACCGCTTATCAAGAGTTGTACATTGAACCGTTTGTCATATATATACCGAATACATTTACGCCGGATAACGATGAATTCAATAATACGTTCAATGCTTCCTTTGCACTTGAAGTGTTCGAGTGGGAAATGAAAATCTACAGCCGTTGGGGGGAGTTGTTGTTCGAATCAACAGATCCATTTATCGGGTGGGACGGAACCTTTGGAAATTTGAAAGTTCAAGAGGGCGCTTATACCTATGTTATTCGTTATGTTTCCTGTGAAAAACCGGACAGTTGGCAGGAACTAAATGGGCATTTATACTTGCTCAAGTAAGTTGTCAATTAAGTAAAATGGTAAGTGTGATTTTCGGCACGATGTTTTTTCGCCAGTCACTCGAGGCATAAGGCCCGTAGCGGTAAAATCCGGCAATCCCAATACCGGTAATATTACTTACCAAAATTGAATTACAACTGATTCCTGATTCCCAATAACCGAGGCGATAATCAGCAACTGCGAAAGAAGACAATGGATTGAAATAGGTGTCGGAATTGATGCCATAACCAACGGCGTGATGAAAGGTAAATTGCGGTTCATTCCATTTTGCCTTTGTTTTGATGGCATTAAAAGACAAACGTGTAAAAAGGGCAGCGTGCCGTTGTACATAAAATTCAGATGCGAACATCGTTTCAAACGTATTCGGAACCGTCACGTTCCAGTTCATGCGTGTTCCATTGCCTACCTGAAGAAGGAATAATGGCACTCTGCCTTCTGTAACACCAGCATTGAGTGTTACATCCCACGTTCCAACACCTCGTAATGAAAAGGTCTGATGAACAGAAGCATGAAAGCGCCAGTAATCAAATGCAGAAGCTTCAATTCCCTTCCAACCTCTCGTGAGTTTAAACTTCATGCGCGGATAACGTGTTCCTTTTGAAATGCGTTTGTCTCCCAATATCATTACTTTCTCAAATAAATTCCAGTGGACCTCCACAGACGTTTCTGCGATATCGTTTTTATCGAACCACGTCATCTGCGTTTCATCGTAATACCTGTATCCAACCGTATATCCAATGCGCTGGTAATTCCCACTGAGTAGTACTTTGATAGTTGGTCGCACGTAGCCGCTAAGTGTAAGTTCCGCTAGTCGCTGCTTCTCCATGTTGAGGATAAAAATGTCACGCAGTAAGTCTGAATTGTTGGATAAAAACCCCTCTTGCTCGAAGCGCATTCCACCTCGTTCTAGCAAGTCATCATGGTAACGTAAATGCAGTTTGAGTCCCAATTTTGGAGCAATGTTAATTGTGGAGAACCCACCATATTTCCATACTTTATCGCCAAACCCCCAACCAAAATAACCTCCGAATCGAACTACTTTTGAAAATTTATTAGACGTTTCTAATCCCAATCCCAGCCTAACCCCTTCGTATTGACGGTAATTGATGAGGCGTGTTAAGTCAAGATTCAATTTACCCATTGGTAGTTTTCCATCGATCAGTCCACTGAGTGCAGTAAGTCGCTGTTCAAGATTCTCCGCTTGGGAAACACTATCGAGTACGAAATACGTGCGTTTTTCTTTCTCAGTGATCGGGAACTCTCTTTTTTCCGACCAAATGGAATCGGCGACTGTACCAGCGTTTTCTTTCGTTACAACTGCAACCGGATTGAATCGCTTACTGGAAATATCTCCTGGATTTAACTGAACATTCCTGACATAACTAGATCCTCTTCCTTCAAGAAAACTCCTTACTGTTGTTGAATCATTAACGACAAGGCCGGCATTCAATGCGCCAAATGAAATATACGAGCTCAGCTTTGCAGGAAACCATTTTTGATCATTGATGAGCTTATATTCTTGCGTAATTTGAATCGAAACGCCCAACGTATCGGGATAGGGAGCAGCCGTTACCTTTTCTACAGCATAACCTCGGTTATTAATGTACAGCCTGCCTGTTAACCCGTCAAAGTTCTTCCCTTTTCGTGGACGATAAAAAATGGTAAATGTTGTGTCTGATCCGCTAACTAATGTGTCTTCCAAAATAAACAAATACCGTTTTGTTCCACCAAAAGCAATTGGGTTCAGGTAATTTGTTCCCAAAAGACTAAACTGATTTTCATAGAAACTGAAGCCTTGAACCTCATTCGCAAAAGTCGATAAGGCAGGATTCGTAAATCCAGAGACTTTGTACGCGGTAATTTCTTCTTTGTCGTAAGATGGCGGGGAGAATTCTCTTGTTGATGTGCTTTCCAATATAAGTATATGTTGCTCATCCAGAAAATTCTTTTTCTTAACAGAAGCAGTATCAGGTAGTGAAAGTAAGACTGAATCTACTTTTTCTCGGTTCACGTCAAAAATGAACTTGCTGTAACTTTCATACCGAAAGGCATCATTTGCCAAAGGATCGTTTTTCTTTCTATTGGCAATTGCTAAATCAATAATACGATGTGCCGGGTTTTCGCCTGGAATAACGGTGATTAAATCTAACGTGTTAACGGCTGGTTTGAGGTAGACAACAACATCTTTTTCATCAAAAATAACAATAGTGGTATCCTTAAAGCCCAAACAATGCAGGCGGACTCCTTTTACTTCTACGGGAAGTGTGACAATGCCATCAAGATCAGCGAGTTGCGGACTAAATCCCGATGGACTAACCTTTACAAACGGAATCGGTTCATCCGTTCCAAACTCTTTTAGTTGAAGTGTTTTGGTTTGACCTAAGGCAATGAAAACGACGAAAAAATGAATGAGGACAGCGAAGTATTTCATCTCGTTAAAATACGAAAGTAAGCAATGAAAGAATAAATAGTGTGTTTAAAACAAAGGATTATAATGCTGCCACCACTTCCTTTACTTCAGGTAAATGGGACTTAAGTAAATTCTCAATCCCACCCTTTAAAGTTGCTGTTGATGAGGGACATCCCGCACATGATCCTTGCATAGAAACCGTAACGATTCCGTCGTCGTATCCAAGAAACTCGATGGCACCACCATCGTTTTCTACAGCTGGCCGAACGTATTCATCCAACAAACTGCGAATCGCATCATCGTATTCCGACGGAGAAAATACTTTTTTTTCTGCTGAGTCCTCCTCAGAAACGGCTTTTGGTGCTGGCATTTGAATAAGCACTTCTTTACCTTCGGCTATCCAATCTTTCACAAACTCCCGCAATTCCATGTTGATAAAATCCCAGGGAACGTTATCCGTTTTTGTGACCGTAACAAAATTGGCGGCAATGAATACATTTTGAACAAAAGGAAATTGAAACAACGCCTCCGCCAGAGGAGAATAACCTTTCGCGTCACTCGCAGAGGCAAAACTTGCAGAATCCCCCGAGATTAATAAATACTTATTGGCTACAAACTTCATGGTGGAAGGGTTCGGAGTCATCTCTGCATAAACGGTGACAGGTACTTGCATAACAGCTGTTTTTTATTCCTTACAAAAATACGTAAACTTCCAAGAATAGATGAGATTCGAATTTTTTCAGCATGTTAAATTCTCGTATTTTTGTGGTATGAATTTGAGGCACAAGTTGTTTCTTTTAGCCATGTCCTTTTTAGTGCTTGTCACGAACGTTGGACTAAACGTTTACACCCATTGGTGTGAAGAAGATGGTGCGTTCATTTCATATGTCATTCCAGCTAATGACCACTGTGGCGAGGAGGAAGAAGTCGCGGTATTGCCACCTTGCTGTCAACAAGAATCGCAGTCATGCGTCGTTTCAGTTCCTCAAATAGATAAAGAGGATTGTTGTTCGGATGAGTTTGATTGGATTAAATTATCCGTTGATCAGGACCAGAGCTCTGTTGAAAAGAGTAAGTTAAAATGGGTTGAACAGAAATTCCAGATCCTACCGTTGAAGGAAACTCCTCGATCCATCCTAGCGAGTAATCACCTTGTAAAAAGAACTGTTGATCCACCGCCCTGTCTCAAAGGCCGAGAAATTCTCATAAAAAATCAGGTGTTTCGAATATGATTTCAGTTAGTCGTAAATGTCTAACTTAAAATCAATTCTAATTATGCAAAAATATTTCATGTTTTTGCTGTTTTTCGGCGCATCATTTCACTCTTTTGCTCAACTAAAGGGAGCAGTAATGGGAATCGATGGAGCAAAACGAAAGCCATTGAACTTAGCGGTTGTAAGGTTACAGCAAAATGGAGGCAAAGTCCTCACAAACGAAGAAGGAAAGTTTGAACTCATTCTTCCAAAGGAACTACCGGATACACTTATTGTTTCTGCTAAAGGTTATTCGAGTGATACTGTTATTGTCACAAAAGATGACCGTTTTATTGCCATGCAAATTGTGCTATTAGCAGAGTCCATTTTACCTGAGGTACGCATCGAATGGAAACGGAACGCGCATTCAATTTCTCGTTTAAAAACACTTCAGGTGGAAGAACTTACCGAAGGTGAACTCCGAAAAGCTGCGTGTTGTAATTTATCTGAATCTTTTGAAACCAACGCTTCAGTTGATGTGAACATTACCGATGCTGTTTCTGGTGCGAAAAAAATCCAGATGATGGGTCTTGATGGCGTTTACACTCAAATCCAAATGGAAAACATTCCGTACTTGAGAGGATTGGAAAGTTCTTTTGGGTTGAATTCCATCTCTGGAACATGGATAGAATCCATTCAATTGACCAAAGGAACTGGAACGGTTGTCAATGGCTACGAATCAATGGCCGGATTGGTGAATATCGAATTGAAAAAACCAAGCGAAATGGAGCGTTTGTACATCAATGGTTATGGTAGCATCTTCGGTCGGGCGGAATTGAATGTCAACTCAGGGCAAGTATTGAACGAACGTTGGAGCACTGGAACGCTTATTCACAGCTCTGGCATGTTTGGTGAAATTGACCACAACCATGATGGATTTAGAGATATTCCAATGGGAAGTAACCTTGCAGTGATGAACAGGTGGTCGTATCAAGGAAAAAAAATGGAAGCGCAATTCGGTTTCAATTCGTACATCGATCACAAAGAAGGTGGACAGTTGCAAGGAGGGTCACATCAGCACGTGTTACCTTACTTGGTAAATTTAGACTCTCGGCACATTGATGCGTATGCGAAGACGGGTTTCTTCATGAAAAAGCCATACAATTCAATTGGGGTTGTATATAACCTCAAGTACCAAACCGTTAACTCGCTATTTGGCATTCGATCGTTTTCAGGTGAAGAAAAAAGGGGGTATGTCAATGCGATTTTTGACGGGATCATAGGAACAACCGATCATAAAATTAAGATTGGTTTAAGTGGGCTTTACCTTGATATTCAACAACAGGTAGATTCATTGTCTAGTAATCGTGTAGAAATTGTTCCGGGAGCTTTTGGAGAATATACGTACACTGGAAGTCGCTTATCAGCTATTGCCGGAGCGCGATTGGATTACCATAATCTTTTTGGACTTCAATTCGTGCCGCGTGTACATGCCAAATACATTTTAACGGAATTTACTGATCTTCGCTTCACAGCGGGGAAGGGATGGCGCGTTCCAAATTACATGATTGATAATGTCTCCCTACTTGCCAGTTCTAAAACTTGGATAGCTTCAACAAATTTACTTCCTGAAGTTTCCTGGAATATTGGTGGATCGTTGGCACAAGAATTTAAACTGTGGAAACGTAAATCAACCGTAACAGTCGATTTTTACCATACGTGGTTTGATAATCAGCTGATTGTTGATCGCGATGAGCAAAGTGAAGCTGTCGTATTTAAATCTGTTCAAGGGTCTTCCTATTCAAATGCGCTTCAAGTCGAGTGGAGCAGTGAACCCATTCGTGGATTAGAAGTACGTCTGGCGTATAAAATGCTCGACGTTAAATCCCTTTATGGTGGACGAATACAGCAACAAGTAATGATACCCCCACATCGTGGTCTAATTCACATGAATTATATCTCCAGAAATAAACGCTGGGAGTATAGCGCAACCTTATCTATTTTTGGTGCTTCACGATTGCCTGATCTAGAAAATCAAACTACCCGAAAAAGTGAAACGTATCCAATGTTGACTTCTCAATTGACGCATGTGTACAAACGATGGGATTTTTACGTTGGAGGAGAAAACATCACTAACTTTAAGCAACGAAATGCCATTATTGACCCTCAAAACCCTTTCGGAACGCAATTTGATGCAACAGAAATTTGGGGTCCAATTATGGGAATTAACGTGTACGCTGGATTCAGGTACGCCATCAAACGAAAAAAATAATATATGAAAACAACCATTCTTTT
>JBILNH010000134.1:0-6763 GCA_044375095.1 Crocinitomicaceae bacterium | reverse complement strand
AGGAAACTGTTCTATGGATATTTCTATTAACCTTACTTTTCACATCACTTATCAATATTGCTACGTTTCATCAATTCTTTGGTCAGAAAACGTATGCAGACATGCGGGATTTATCGTTGTTTGGATCGCACATTCGGTATAGCCTACTGGTAATTATGGGAATCGCAACAAGTTGGTATTTACTTCAATCAACTGTTAAAAAATCCATTAAAATATTGCTCCTGATAAGTTTTATTTGGCTACTGTACTATACGTATTTTAGTCAAGTATTGTCTGGTGTACTTGCACTAGTAGCTGTTTGTGTTGTCTGGTTAATCCGCTTCAGTTTTCTAAAGTCGAAACTGCTTGGAAGTGCAGCAATAACCTTTATTGTTTCTGCGGTAATCGCAGTAGGTTTTTACCTTTTTCGTCCGGATCAATTGCCGACAATCGATAAGAACACCCTTCCAATTCGAACAGCACAAGGACATTTATACAGCCACAATTTAGATCCAACTACATTTGAACGCGGAAAGCCTGTTCTGGCTTTTTTATGTGAAGAGGAACTAAGGGAAGCATGGAATACACGTTCTTCGTATGCCTACGATGGAAAAGACAATAAAGGGCAAGTACTGCGTTTTGTGGTCATGCGTTATTTGACTTCTTTGGACTTAAGAAAAGATGCTGAAGGAATTCGACAGCTCACAGCGCGCGACATACATCAAATTGAACAAGGAATTGCTCGAGCTGACGCACATAAATTCGGAGTTTTTTCGCGTTTAGAAGAAATTCGTATGCAACTGCACCACCCAATTAATCCGAATGGCTATACGCTATTGCAACGGATCGAATACTGGAAAGCTGCGCTACATATTATTCGAAACAATTGGTTCATTGGTGTAGGGACAGGAGACGTGCAAGCTTCGTTTGATAACGCGTATAAAAATCTTTATTCCAACTTGCTTCCAGAAAACCGATTACGTGCACACAATACTTACTTCACTACCTGGGTTACTTTTGGTTTAGTCGGATTTATCGTCTTTGGACTATTCTTGGTTCAACTAACACTACATTTCGTTAAACCGTATCACTTCTTAGGGATTTCTTTTGTCGTCATTTTGCTTGTTTCCTTTCTCCTTGAGGACACATTAGAAACACAAACTGGCGCAAGCTTTTTCGGATTTTTTATTGGGTTGTTTTCGATGCGATCAATAGAAGATAAAGCGGCGCAGGATAAAGTTAACGCTTGAAAATATTCCCAACTTCTTTACCTAATTTCTGAATAGCTTCTACTCCTTTTGATATTGGTGTTGAATCCACATCATCATAATTACCAAGTGAATCAGTGGTAAACTGAGCTGGGTAGATGAAAATAGAATCATTGTCAGGGAATGCTTTTTCCAATTTGGCTGGAAAATTATCGACGGCAGCCTGGTACGAAACTCCTCCTTGCCGTGCAGCACAAAATACCATCAAATCAGTCGACAGTCGCTTTTCATTTACTAGGAAAAAGTCATCTAGTTCTGAAATTTCCACAACACTGACTGGGACATTCAATTTATTGGCTACAGCAACGCGTTGCCACTTTTCAAATGTCGACGAAGTCGCAAATAATTCAATTTTGAGGTTCAGTTCTTTTGTTAATCGTATGATGCGTTCAACCCATAAACCAAAACTCATTTCCAATTCAGCAAATTCGGGACAAACAACGACGATTTTTGTATAACTGACTAGTGCTTTTTCAAAACGACAGAAAAAGATGGTTTTATCACAGACATCCAATAAATGGTCGCGATCATCCCCCACAATTCGCTTCAACAAATTCATTTTTGTGCTGTCGTTCATTACGACGACATCTGCAACTAACTCTTTTGAAACTCGCGCAATACCAGAAGAAAAATTATGGTCAATTGTGGCAATTGTGTTTAACTTTGATTCGTGACCCGCGAAATGTTTCACAATTTCTTCCAACGATTTTCGTGACTTTCGGATCATGCGTTCTGCATCCTCATTATTGGGATAAACACTAACCACCGAAATGGGATTAATCACTTTTGGATCAGAAACTAAAAGCGCAAAATCTAACAGCACTTCGTTCCCTTTCAATTCATTCATTGAAACCATCATATGCTTATTTCGCAAACGTGTTTCTACATCCTCCTCATCTTCTGATTCAGCCAGTTCAATGAGTAATTTTTTACCCGCATTCTCAGTGACAAAAGAGGCAACCATACACGTGATCAAGATGAGCAATACTGTACCATTCAACACATTGTCACTTAATAGACGAACGGGTTCAATAACACGTCCCATACTTGCCGCTGCGTTAATTGCATCTTGGTTCATTACTGTATTGTAGCCTACCATTATTATGGCGAGCGTCGCGGCGGCATGTGAGGTTGACAAACCAAAAATAATCTGTCTATCGGTCGGTTTCATTTTGAAAATCACTTGCGTTAACCAAGCCGCTATCCATTTACTTACAATGGCAAAGGTGGTCAACACACCAGCAATAATTAGTGGCCATGAACCTTTAAAAAAGACTTTATAGTCCACAACCATTCCAACGAAAATCAAAAAGAAAGGAATGAACAAGGAATTTCCAATAAAATCAACCCGATTCATTAAAATAGAATTGTGCGGAATCAAGCGATTCAATACCAAGCCAGCTACGAAAGCCCCTATAATATGCTCTACTCCAGCAACTTCAGCTAAAAAGGCAGAAAAAAACACGATGGAAAGCACAAAAATGTATTGCGATGTCTTCTCACTGTCCAACTTACTAAAAAACCAACGGGCGACTCGTGGAACAAAAAAGAACATGATAATGGAGAAAATGGTCAGTGACGTCAGTAACCTCAACCAAAAAGCCATGTCCAAATCACCCTGCGTGGAACTCGAAATAACGGCCAATAAAATCAACACAGCCGTATCTGTTAGAATTGTTCCACCAACAGCAATTGCTACACTTGAATTTTTTGTCAAACCGTATTTACTAATTATAGGATACGCTACCAACGTATGCGTAGCAA
Source organism: Crocinitomicaceae bacterium (assembly GCA_044375095.1). GTDB lineage: Bacteria > Bacteroidota > Bacteroidia > Flavobacteriales_D > Crocinitomicaceae > M0103. The sequence continues at coordinate 3,752 of JBILNH010000134.1, read as the reverse complement.
ACATACTTGCTGTCAACCAACTGGCTGTTTGAGTCATTCCAAGGCCATAATAACAGAGTGGATAACCAAGTAAAATAGGCACAAAAAAGGTCAATGCACCAAACGTCAAGCTCTTGCGCATGTATTTTTTGAACTCATTCATATCGAGCTCCAGTCCAGCAATAAACATGATGTACAGCAACCCAATGGTAGAGAACAGTTTAATAGAACCCTCTGATTCCATTGTTTTTTCACCAATTAGTCCCAACCCATGCGGACCGATAATTACACCTGAAATAATCAACCCGATAATTGCGGGAATACGAACTTTTCGAAGGACAATTGGAGAAAGAAGAATAATAAACAAGAGAAGTGAAAAAACGAGAACCGGATTTTTCAACGGAAGGTGAAATTCTTCCAATAAATGGGCAAAAAAGTAGTTCATCCGGATCAATTATTCAACGCGACAAATATAAAGGAATTCACAGTGATTAAATTGCTGTTGTTGTTAATTTTCAGCTAACTGGTTAAAAAGCTATCTTTGCACTGAAATCCAATCATCATGCGCTTTGAATTGACCAAAGAATTTCTTGAGCTTCTTCGCGATAAAATCGCAGAGCAAGACCTTCATTGGATCAATGATCAAGTCATCAGTTTGCATTACGCTGATATTGCTGAAATCCTCGATAAACTGTCCATGGAAGAAGCAAAATACGTCTACTTCCTTCTGGACGAAGAGTTACAAGCGGATGTACTTATGGAATTGGAGGAAGAGGTCCGTGATCGTTTCCTAGCCTCCCTTTCCACCAAAGAAATTGCCGATCAGCTCGAAAATCTTGATTCTGATGACGCCGCTGACATCCTTGGTGAACTCTCTGATGAACAGATTCAGGAAGTCATCTCCCAAATGGAGGATGACGAAGCCGCTGAAGACATTGTAGACCTACTTAATTACGACGAGGATACAGCTGGTGGATTGATGCAAAAGGAATTCATCCAAGCTCGACTGGATTGGCCGGTCAACCGTTGCCTTGTTGAACTGCGCAGACAAGCAGAAGATGTAGAGAAAGTGTATACGATTTATGTCGTAGACGACCTGAACAAACTAGTGGGTGTGCTTTCGCTGAAAAAACTACTTTTTGCGAGTCCGAAGACAAAAATCATCGATTTATACCATGATAAAAACATCATCTCTGTCAAAACAAGCGACAGCAGTGAACACGTAGCGAAGGTCATGGAGAAGTACGATCTTGTCTCGGTTCCAGTCGTCGATTTTCAAAACAAACTTGTCGGTCGGATTACCCTTGACGACGTTGTAGACATCATCAAAGAAGAAGCAGATAAGGATTTCCAATTGGCTTCCGGTATCTCCGAAAAGATCGAATCCAACGCGAGCGTCTGGCGTATTTCCCGTGCGCGATTGCCGTGGTTGCTCATTGGCATGCTTGGTGGAATTCTCGGCGCTCAAGTAATTTCGAGTTTTGAAGGAGGAATTGCAGCGGTTCCGGCATTGGCCTTTTTTATTCCACTCATCACCGCGATGGGTGGAAACGTTGGAGTACAATCTTCAGCTATTGTCGTACAATCACTTGCAAAAGGGAACGATTTATTCGGAAGTATCGCTTCTAAGCTACTGAAAGAAGCACTTGTTGCATTAGTCAACGGGTTATTGTTGGCCTCACTAATTTATGGCATTGCCACCGTTTTTGAAAATAGTACGCTAGGCATTGTCGTAAGTATTTCTCTTTTCACCGTTATTATCTTCGCTGCAATCTTCGGCACCTTCATTCCGCTTATTCTCGATCGCTACAAGATTGATCCTGCGTTGGCTACCGGTCCGTTCGTGACCACACTCAATGATGTCCTCGGCTTATTCATTTACTTCACCGTGGGGATGTTGTTGTATCATATTTAGTTGAGGCTTTTAGCTTTAGGCCTTGAGCTTAAAGTGTTCAATTATAGCCAACAGCGTGAGTATTGAGGTGTTTCATAGTAATTGATTAAATAGAAAAGAAAGGGTCTCGGGTTTCACGTTTGAAAAATTTATATACTTAAAAATAATCCGTACTATTGAATTCACTTATTACCAAAAACTATGAAAAAACATGTTGTAATCCTTCCGTTTTTTATTCTTCTATTGTTTTCTTGCGGTGAGCAATCTAACTCAAATGAAGAAACCGCTAAAGCAGAGGAGGTTGCTCGTTTAGAAGAACAAGTCCGACTTGAAAAGCAAAAATCTGATTCCATTAACAAAGCGCTAAGTGCGATTACTGTGCGCATATACAATCACAGCCCGCTGTATTTTGACTCAGAAGGATGGTGCGTAAATGAGGCAATGGGCAATAAAGTGAAAACTACTGAAGTTAAAGACTTTATTGAAACGAAATCGTACTCATGTGCAGACGGTAACTACATCCAAAAACTAACGATTGAAGGTGTTTTTAATGGTATAACTATTCAATTCACTGACGATAAAGACAAGGTTGTAAAAGAATTTAATAATTACAATCTAGTTGATGCTGTTACATATAGTGGTATAGATCATCAGCCCTCTGATGGCGGAATTGAGAAAAAAGATAAATTTTATCAGGAATGGTTCGAAAAAGCGAGCAAAATTAATTTGATGTACAACGACAGTATTTTCTATTCAGGTAAATGGAAAAGTAACGGCTGGTACATTCAATAATTTAGATCTATCTGTAATCAAATCGTTTGTTTAGCAAACTGCCTAAAGCTTAAAGCTCACTGCCTATTGCTTATAGCATATGGCTTATAGCTTTAGGCTTACAAAACAAACGTCCCTGCAATCGATCGTTGCACCTTATCCTTTGCTGCATATTTGGCTGTAATAGTTACAGAAGTTCCATCAGGTAACTGTTCCAACCATTCAAGAATTGCACGTGTTAACCGACTTCCCGTACCACTGAATGTTTTTGATACGCCTTTTGCACTCACTGTGTAAGATACAATTGTAAATGGTGCATTTAAGGGCACATTGTCCGGATACTGAACCGCGATTTTATCTGTTGATCTGTCAGAAACAGATTGACCGGAATTGGTACTTCCCCATATCAATTCTGGTGTCGGTAAACTTTTAATTTTGTAGGCTTGAGTAAATAAGGTATTCTTCTTATTTGCTACAGTGATTGTTGACATAGAGCTTGAACCTGACACGAGCACCTTGAATTTTCCTTTACCCATTGGGATTGTTGTTAATCCAGGTCCACAAACTACCGTTAATGAGGTGTCGCCTATGTCACTTCCCAATTGCACGATATTTTCATATCCACGGTACAACACATTAAAAGTTGAATTCTCTACCACCAATTGTGCATTTGTGTAAGTGATAACAAAAGCACTAATTATTCCTATTATCCATTTCATAACTTTGTAATTAAAGAGTGAATTTAACTCGGGTGAATTTGCGTGGGACTCCTGTGCCTGAATACAACACGGCAACATTGAGCAGAGAACCATCCGACGACGCTCGAATTTTTTCTGTAACCTCAGGTGTTAATTGATTGCCCGTTCCTGTATACAATTTGTTATCGTTTGGAAAAGTGATTTCCCATTCGGTGATAGCATAGGTAGCGCTAATCGGTGCATCTTCATCCAGTTTTACCGCCAATGCCAGCAGTGAACGATTATTTACTTTTTCTCCTTCACGTGCTTCACCGAGATAAACGGCAGGTTTTGGTAGCGGGATCACACGAAACGTGTACGACGCGACGGTATCTTTCGTGTTGGTATTAACCGCATGGAGTTTTGACAAT
>JBILNH010000133.1:0-6817 GCA_044375095.1 Crocinitomicaceae bacterium | reverse complement strand
TAGTTTAGATTCATTTGAGCAATGGTCGAATGTACGATTTTTTCCTGAAAAGAGGAAAGGCTAAAGCCTGAACTGCAACTGAAGCATAAACGTGCGCGGTGCTTGTATGTCAGCTGGACGACTGGTATACTCCGTGTTAAATAAGTTGTTGACGATAAAGTTCAATTTGATTTTATCCAATAAAGTGTACCCGATTCGAGCGTCAAAAACGAGGTTGCCACCATTGAATCGCTGACGGTAATCAGATAGTCCCGGAAGTACAAATAATTCATCTGCTGTAGGATTTAAGTCCTCCAAAAATACCCGATCAATGTTGCGCATGAAACTGTTGTACCGCATAGAGAATCCAAGGCTATATTTTTTATAATTTAATTCCACATCTGCCTTTGCTAAGTGATTGAATCGGTACTTTAACATATTTGTAGTGGTATCTGAAGACATGAGCACATAGTTGGGGTCATTATTCAGGCTTACGGGTTTCATGTAAGTGTAACCCAATAAGGTAACGACTTCAACAGGGCCAATTTTCCCAGAAGAATTGAATGAAATTTCGACGCCAGTTATGCGGGCACGTTCGGCATTTTTCGCTTTAAACCCAACCCAATTGGTTAAGTTATCTGGGGTTAAAACTATCGTGTCTGGATTGTACACACCAAATGTATATTCAATCATGTTGTCGTATTGATTGATAAAACCAGCGATATCAATCATTCCTTTCCATTCCCCTAATCGCACGATTTGTTTAATACCGATTTCGGCTGCCCACCCTTTTTCAGGTTGTAAATCGGGATTTGGAAAGATAATCACACCGCCATTTGAAGTAGCTGCGTAACGTTCTGCCACAGATGGGAATCGGATTCCTTGTCCATATGACGCGCGGAGATGCGTGCTTTTTGTTGCCGCATAATGCAAGCCAGCACGAAAAATGGGATAGATAGGTAAGGTGATGGATGAATCTTTACCTATAATGAATCTCGAATCTCCTTGTTGACCGTCCATGTCGAAGTACTCCAATCGTGTGCCAAAGGTGAAATCTAACGACTTCCACTTCTGTTCAAATTGTCCGTAAAGCGCATAATTTCGTGACACGTGATCACCAAACACAGGGCTAATGATGATATTATCGGTTGATGTTGCTCCGGCAGAAAGGTTTGACCGGTTGTTCCACTGTTTTTGGAATTGATAATTGGCAAAGTACATTTCGGCTTTTGCCGAAGCGTAAACTTGCGATTCATTTCCTGTGGAAACGAGGTAATACCGTGTTTTCAGCTCGTGTTTATTCTTGTGTTTATCGGTGAACTTAATGTAAGGATCTACATTAACGCGAATAGATGCCTGCTTCGTGATGGTTGAACTAGGTTGAATCGCCCCTAGTGAATCTCCTTGCGCCACGTACCCTAATGAATCACTATGCCATAAAATGAAGTTACCGGTGTATTGGTATTGCGCGTTATAAAACACACCAATCTTGAGGTTGCTCAGCTTTTGCGGTCTAAAAACGAATGAACCTCCAAAACGCGCACGCTCTTCAACTTCACCTTGACGATACCCTTCGCTTGTGAACCCATTTGCAGAGAGCGTAAATCCGAATTGCTTAAACATTTTACCATAGAACACATCAGCGGTGTGAAACAGTGGATTTTTCGACCACCATTTCAAGCTTTCGCGCTTTGGGTTTCCATATAATCCTGATTGTACCTTGACAAATAATTCTCCTTTTCTTAAGGGGTCTTTTTCATTCATAGAAATAATTCCATTGAGCGCCCCACTTCCGTAAAGAACAGATGAAGCCCCTTTAATTACCTCTATTTGCGAAGCATTTTCCATTGGTACAGAATTCCATTTGATGTCTCCGACATCAGGAGAAACCATAGGAATACCATTCCACGCTAATAACACACGGCTACCTGCGCCATATGAATAACCTCCACCACCGCGAATACTAACTTGCCCGTCCATGGCAAATACTCCAGGACTTTGATTGACAGCCTGTTCGAGATCAGTAATTCCTTTATTATTGATGAGTTCAGGTTTAATAATTTCCATTGAAATACTTACCTCTTCTACTTTTTGGGCTCTTTTACCAGCAGAGACAACAACGGCGTTCATTTCCCGAACTTCAGAGGGGAGGAGATAAATAGTCACTTCGCCCGGTTGTTTTACAAGGAGTGTATCTGTTTCAAAACCTTCTTTTTTCGTAACCAAGCGAATTGGAAATACAGTCGCGTCTAGAGTAAACTTACCCGATTCATTTGAAACAGCTATTTGTTTGTTGTTCAAGTAAATACCAGACTGTGAAACAGCTGATCCGTCCTTTTTATTTAGGACAGTACCACTAAGCTGTGCATATGAGCTTGAGCTAACAAAGATACTTGTTACAAGGAGGATAAAGCGTAGCATGTGTAGTCTTTCTGGAAAATAATTGTTACAAAAATAAAATTAAAATCATGCGGAAAACCAGTTGGGAAGTTGTAACTTCAAGAAACAATTAAACCGGTTTTTAAATGAATGATCTACGCATTTACCAAATTGCCTTATCCCAATTGCAAGGTATCGGTCCTAGAAAGGCCATAAAATTGGTGTCAATTGGCGCTGAAATAGAACGTATTTTTCACGATTCCATTCCCCAGTTAAGTCGAAAAACAGGAATTCGGGAGTCCATTTTAGCTCAAATGAAGCGGGAAGAAGCTATCGAACGTGCCCGACTTGAGGTTGCATTTATGGAAAAAAACGGGATACGGGTTCATTACTTTTTGGACGATGATTACCCCAGGCGGTTGAAGCAATCAAGTGATGCACCGATCGTATTGTTTAGTTATGGAAATGTAGAAATGAATCCAAAGCGAACAGTTTCTGTCGTAGGAACTCGAAAAGCTACGCCATACGGTTTTGCATTGTGCCAAGAATTTATTCAGGGCGTTAAAGATGCAGAAGTTCAAGTTATTAGTGGATTAGCTTATGGCATTGACATTTGTGCACATTTAGCATGTGTGCAACAAGGAACACCAACTGTTGCGGTTTTAGGTCATGGATTGGATCGAATTTATCCATCCGCTCATCGAAAAATTGCCAATAAAATGCTAGACAATGGAGGATGGATCAGTGAATACTTAACTGGAGTAACACCGGAACGGGAGCATTTTCCCATGCGCAATCGAATTGTCGCAGGGATGTCGGATGCCATCGTTGTTGTTGAAAGTAAAGCCAATGGTGGGTCGCTCATTACGGCATCTTTAGGAAATGATTACCAGAAAGATGTGTTTGCATTTCCAGGCAATGTTGGTCAACCTCAATCGGAAGGATGTAATCAATTAATACGAGAGAATGCTGCACATTTAGTGACAGGAAGTGCAGATTTTTTGAAACAAATGGGTTGGGATCAAGCGCCAGCTAAAAACAAGAATTTAATCGATTTGAATTTGGATGAAAACCAAAAATGCGTCATTGGACTTATTGAGGACCATCCACGAATTCATATTGATGCATTAGCTATTCGATCTAATTTATCGATTCAACAAATCAATCAGGTGCTTATTGAGCTGGAATTGCAGCAAATCATTTCTTCTTATCCGGGGAACTACTACCAACGTGCATGAAAAAAAAGGGGCTATTCCAATGAAACAGCCCCTTTAGAATTTATATTGGGTATCAATTACCGACGAATTCCAGCTTTCAAGAAGCGACGATTATCCATCACCTCTGCTTTTTTCTTCAATCCTGCTAACGCTTGACCTTGAACCCCACTTTTTAACGTGGAAAGCAATTGATCGCGTTCAGCATTGTAGTTCGCAACAGCTGGTGCTTTAGTTGTTTTGTCAATTCGTATAACATAGACACCCATTTTACCTTTAAGCGGAAGTGTACGTTGACCATCTTTTAATCCTGTGTAAAGCGCTCCAATAACCTCTGGTTCATAACCAGCTCCAGTGATTTGCGGGTTAGCAAACGTCACTTCAGCCTTCATCATCTGCGTTTTCAACCCTTGAGCGAGTGCGTTGATGTTTTTGTATTTTTTCATTTGATTGGTAAAGCGTTGAGCTTTCTTTTCTTCAATCAAATCACGTTTCATGACAATTTCAGCATCTTCAAATGTTGGTGCTCCTTTTTCACGAATTGAAGATACGATTGCAATCACATATTTATCCTTGTCCTTAATTGGCGCAGTAGTAAGATCACCTACTTTCGCCTCTTCGTCGTATGCAAGTTTTAGGATTTTGTCTTCAGCAAATGTGGTGGTAAAACCAAATAAGCGTGGACTCTCTTCCATGATGCTAACCGGACGAACCATATAGCCTGCTTGGAAGGCAATTGTATCGAACAACTCCAATTTAGACTTGAGGTCTTCTTTCTTTGAAATTTTAGATTCCAATTTGTAAAGTAAATTATATACTTCACTTTCTTTACTGTCTATAGTTTCTTGACTCGGCTTGAATGTTTTTTGAACAGAAGCTAACAACGGGTATGTTGTAGCATCACGTTCAAGAACCTCAATAATGTGAATACCGTAAGTTGTTTTGACCGTGCCAACTGTCCCTATCGGCTTGGTTGCAACGAATGCACCGAATTCTGGAACCATGTCTGCTTCAATAAAGTTATCGATTAACCCACCTTGTGGAACAGAACCTTTGTCATCACTGAATTTCGTAACGAATTCACCGAAGTTATCTTTGTTGATTAATTTAACAAGACTGTCAGCTGTTTTCTGTTTCGCATCGATCACTTTTTTATCCTTGGACTGATTTGTTGCTAAAAGAATGTGACGCGCTTTCAAACGGGTAGGAGTGAAACCTATAACTTTCGATATTACAATATTCCCTTTGTTATCGTATGGCCCTACAATCTGACCGACTTTCGCAGTTTTGAAAATAGTATCCATACTTTTAGGAAAGCTCTGCAAGTTTTGCGCTTTTTCGTTTCCATCCGGTACTGCGGTAGCTAATTTAGTAGAAGAGTATGCTTTTACATCGCTATTTTGCATAATGAATACTGAATCATTGGTAGATGATGCAAAACCTGTTTGTAATTGTTTCATTGTGCGATTGAACGCAATTGAATCGCGTTTTGAAGGCTGAATAAGTACATCAAAATACTTCACCTCCCGGCTGTTCGATTTGTTTTCGTACTTTTTATCGTTTTTATGCTCGTCGTAGTAGGCTTTCAGTTCCGAATCACTGACCTTCACATCGTCTTCACTCAATTCCGCATAACGCTTCACAACAAAACTAATGTTCTTTACTTCTTTTTGAGCCACATATTCTTCTTCAGCCTCAAGTTTTGTGACGTACATTCCTTGGGTAATTAACTCAAAATATTTCTCCTGTTTTCTGCGGTCAGTATAGTATTTTTTACTGTCTTCCCATTGTTTTTGAACATTAGCATCAGAAGACGCTTCCATCTCCTGAATACGTTTTTCAAGTAACTTTGCGTTAAACATTCCTGTGGAAGAGTCAGCAAAACTCTGCGCAAGATCAGGCATTACAGTAAAGCCATCCGTCCCGTACAAATAAGCTTCAAACTCATTCTGACTTACGTCAATTCCAAGTGCTTCGTACTCTTTTTCAAATATGATTGTTTCAACCGTGTAATTCCAACCTTTGTCCATAGATGCTTCTTGATCTTTGGCCGTATATTCACGCTGCTGCTGAGCAAATTGTTGTTGATCTTGCTCTTGAAACTTGTTACTAGCTTCTTCGTATTTTGCGTAGTCTATTTTCTCACCGTAAACTGTTCCGTATCCATATTGATCCTCCGAAACCCCTGTAATTCGCTGCCAATCGCCCATAATGAAAGCGAATAATGCCACACCGATTAAGGTTACTAATAATCCAGATTTCTCACGAATTTTTCCAATTAGTGCCATTTGTCTTTAATTTAAGGTTGCGAATATAAGCAGATGAATTGATTTTTAAAAGAAATCAATTGGTCCTAAATCAAAAAAACCGCCTCGCAATGAGACGGTTTAATTATTATATCTGTTCAAAGTCGGTTAGTTTCAACCGCCATTTCTACCCGGAGGTTTTGGAGGTTCAGGCTTTTCTATCTGTTTTCCCCCACCCTTATTATTGTCCTCCTCTTTATTTTCCTTTGGATTTGTGGATGGTTTTGGGTTGTTTACCGGTTTATTTCCAGATTGAGTTCCTGGTTTTTGAATCTGGCCATCAGATTTACTGCCTGTTTTACCTTTTCCATTGCCATTACCTTGGCCGTTGCTATTTCCATTTGTTTCAACTTTTCCATCATTACCGTTTCCTCCTCCAGGACTAGGCGCTGTTGGACAAGGCCCCATTTGATCGCCGTGCGCTTGATGTATAGGCCAGTCTGATGCTAAAATTGTTAACGTGGAATAAGTTGCACCTTCTCTGTGACATATTGTTATTTTTTCACCAGATGGTGGCGTAGGAGGAACTGGTTCAGGCGGTTTACAAGCACCCAAGTAATCTCCATGCGCTTGATGCGCCGGCCAAGCCGACATCGGAATCTCGATTGTTTGTGGGTTATTTGGATTCCCTGGCGGAATATGACAAATGGTAATTTTCTGTTCCGGCGCTGGCGGATTAGGAGGTGTTGGTGGCGTCGGCGGAGTTGGTGGCTCTGGCTCTTTACATGCACCTAAGTAATCTCCGTGCGCTTGATGCGCTGGCCATGCAGACATCGGAATTTCAATCGTTTGCGGATTGTTTGGATTTCCTGGAGGAATATGACAAATGGTAATTTTCTGTTCCGGTGCTGGCGGATTAGGAGGTGTTGGTGGCGTCGGCGGAGTTGGTGGCTCTGGCTCTTTACATGCACCTAAGTAATCTCCATGCGCTTGATGCGC
>JBILNH010000132.1:0-6859 GCA_044375095.1 Crocinitomicaceae bacterium | reverse complement strand
CTGGTGAAATCTCTTTTTTTGTGTAAACCTGCTGGACATTGTATTCTTTTGCCAGTAAAGGAATTTCAATTTCAGGAGAACCTACGCTGACAATTAAATCTCCACCTCTTTCTTGAAGTTGATTCTTCAGTTGTTCTATGCATTCAAGTAAAAATTTAGCGCGAAAACTACCTGTTTTAGTTAACCCATTCGGCAATAGCTTAAATTGCGCTGGATCGATACAGAAAATTGGAACGATTTCCTCCGCCCTTTCCGCTGCTCTATACAAGACTTCATTATCCAATAATCGAAGATCGTTTTTAAACCAAACAAGGACTCGTTTTTTCATAATGACTCGATTTGATCTAAATATTTTTCTGCCTGTACCATTAATTCACTCCGTTGATCTACCTTCATTTTATTGAGTACCGCATACATCATTTTCATTCGGAATTGACCTTCAAAAACAGACCGGTGCCGCTCCAGAAAATGCCAATAAAGGCTATTAAACGGACAGGATTTCTCGCCGGTTTTCAGTGACTTAGTGTAAAAGCACGTTTTACAATAATCGCTCATCTTATCTATGTATGCGGCAGAACTTACGTATGGTTTTGTAGCAACAAATCCACCGTCGGCATATTGACTCATGCCACGTGTATTTGTAATTTCTACCCATTCGATGGCGTCAATGTAGATTCCCAAATACCATTGGTCGACCTCATCTGGATGAATCCCCGCCAAAAGCGCAAAATTGCCGGTGACCATCAGCCGCTGAATGTGGTGGGCATAAGCAAAATTCAACGATTGATTAATCGCATGCTTCAAGCAGTTCATTTTCGTGTCACCCGTCCAAAACCAATTCGGTAATTTTCGATCATGATTTAAGGCGTTAGTATGGGCAAAACCAGGCATTTGAGACCAATAAACACCGCGCATGTATTCCCTCCAACCGATAATTTGACGCACAAATCCTTCCAATTGGTTCGGACTAATTTCCGATTGATTTTTTTCCCAATGATGAATGGCACGCTGAACAACTTCCAGAGGGGAAATCATTTTAAGGTTCATTGCAAAAGAAAGTCGTGAATGATAAACCGACCATGAATGAATACTCATTGCATCCTCAAATCTTCCGAAAAGCGGCAAACATTGCTCAACAAAAAAGTCGACTAAATCAAGTGCTTGTGTTCGATTAATTGGCCAGATAAAGTGCTTAGCATCGACAGAACCAATAAATGGAATGCCTTGATTAACGATCATTTGATGCAGAAGACTTAGGTCATTATCAAACAATCTTGGCGGTGTTGGCAAGTGGTTTGCCGGTAATTTATCCCTGTTTTCTTTATCTAAATTCCAGTGACCAAAAAATGGTTGGTCCAACTCATCAACAAGAATTCTATGTTTGACACGCATGTAACGATAAAATCGTTCCATGAGAGGCGATGCATGTCCTTCAAAAAATGTTGCCCATTCTGTTCGAGTGGTAAGAAAGTGCTCGGAATCTACCACTGCGCATGTTAAATTCAATGAAGACGTCCACTTTTTCAGAAGTTGATCCAATCGGTATTCATCTGGCAATTGGTATTCGAAGCTCGAAACAGCATAATACTCAATTAGCTTCTCCAAATTCTGGGTAAACGAATGTTCGTTTTCTTGTTGGTCAAATGAAATGTAATGAACCTTGTGTCCAAGTTCTTTTAGTTCATCTGAGAAGTTGCGCATTGCTGCAAAAAAACCAAGTATCTTTTGGATGTGGTGCGTTACGTAAGAGGTTTCGGATTTAACCTCCATTAGCACGTAAATAACTTCGTTATCCACTTTTGAAAACCACGAATGTGCATGATTCAACTGATCTCCAAGTAGGAGACGTATTTTTTCGTACGACTGCCTTTTTGTGCTCATGATTAAGTACCAATAGAGGTACATACAATGGACAAATTAACCGTCAACTTTGTTCAGTAGAAAGGCTTATTCTTTTGAACGATTTTTCCGGCAACGGTCGCTACAATATTTCACCTCTTCCCAATTTTTCTCCCATTTTTTTCTCCAAATAAAAGGAAGTCCACATACCAAACATTTTTTTGATGGAAGGTGTTGCTTTTTTACATGCTTCATTGCTCTAAAGACAGTCAACGAGCTAAAAAGTTTGGCAAAAAAAAATGGCTGATCGAAATCAACCATTTTGCTACTTAACTTTCGGAATTAAAAATTACAGAGGATACCAATATTCACTGGTACAAAATCAGGTCCTTTGCCTTTTTCAAAAAGTGGTGTTAACCCGTAATGCATGAACGCGCTGTAATTGCCGTAGCCAATGATTGCGGTTCCATACGCTTGAAATGGGTTCATATTAAAATTCGATCTCATTTTATCCTTGTATTTTTCGCCATCATCTTTCCATTTCGTGCGGTAGGAAGCCCCCATTTTAAAAGCACCTGTGACACCTAATGATAAATGCCAGTTTTTAGCTGGATTTTTAGAGGTATTGAATTCAAGCAGTAAAGGTACTTGGAGATAAAATAGCTGCAGTCGATTCGTACTGAAGTCAGTTGTCAGATTGAGCGTGCCAAATGTTGAATCATCAGTTACGGTGATATCTACATTATTCTTTAACTCATAGAAACTGAATTGAAAACCTAGTCCTGTTGTCAATCCAACGTATTCTTTAACGATTGGAAATCGCTTTTCATAGACATTCATATTAAGACTAGCCGAACGGTTGAAATCGATCTCAAGATAAAGGGCATCATCTTTATCCGCAATAGCATAATTATCTGTAACAAAGAAATTAGCTGATCCTCCAAATCCCGCCCAGTGCGCATAGTTGCGGCCATCGTCTTCATCTTTACCTAGCTCAATCGAGGAATCTTCAGTTGTAATGACAACAACTTTCTTTTTTCCCATATTGAATCGAATAGTGTCCACTTCTTCGACACGGATTGTATCAACCTCTTTTATTTGTCCAAATGCGACACCTGCATTTACCAACATCAAAAACAAAAACATTTTTTTCATACTTCTAAACTTGAATTTAACATGTGACGCTTACCTCATCGAAAGGTTACTTTTGGATGAATATTTGTTTCGTGAAAAAGAGAATTTGCCAATTTTTATGGAAAAATCCCAGTTACTCGAACCTTTAACGACTAGCTTGTTTTTTGAGATACTTGCCAACTTTTTGGAAAGAGCTTTCCAATTATCTCTCTTACTCGTTGGACGAAATCCAGTTAAATACTCGTCCGGTTTAACTATTTCGGTTTTTGTTGCTTTGGGTTTAGGATTAAGGGTGTCGATTTGCCTACTTTGATTCTCAATCTCATTCGATTTCAGCAGCGTATCGACAGGTTTATATTCAACAAATTGATCGGGTAATTGATTCTGTATGATTTGCTCATTCGTTAACGAATCATTCCCTATTAATTCTTTTTGAGAATACTGTTTAATTGCTTTATTCTGGTCGGTATTAAGGACAAGATCGGATAACATTGCATGACCACCTTGTTTCGTGTCTTTCGATTGAGAAGTGATTTCAGTGTTGGTTTTTACGAGTGAATCCGATGTCTGTGGCGTATTGTTTTGTGCCCTGAGAAGCGGCTTGGTTGACGATTGCTGTCCTAAATAGCCGCCAATTAATAGTGCGATTGAGGCAGCGGCAGCACTCAGCCAATATATGATCCTTCTCGATTTTTCACTGCGTTTCAAACCTGTTTTATTAGGATACTTAGTTTCTTCATCAGGACGCAAGTGTGTCATTTGAGCGAATTCGACTTCCTTTTTAAAGGTGGAATCGATTTTACACCATTCATCAATTTTTTTCTTTTGCTTAGCTTCAAGTTGTCCTTCACTAATCAGAAAAAGCAAGTATTCTCTATTATTCTGATCGTCATCAAATCGAACGATTTCATTTTCCTCAATTTCTTTCTTCAAGCGATCTTTATTGGGAAAAACGACGTGTTCTACAGGAAGATGAATGAGTTCTTCAACCCTAACCTTCCATTCAGGATTTTCCAGAATAAACTTATCCACAGCAACGCGATCTTTTTGGGACAACTGATTTGTGCAGTAATCCAACAAGTAAGCTTCGATATTTTGAACGGTAATTCTCATAACAGTTGTTCCAAGCTTACGAGGTATGTGCGCAAAGCTTTCCGTGCACGAAAAATATAGACTTTCACTTGCTCAGTTGACAAACCAGTAATTTCGCCAATTTCTTGATACGAATACCCTTCGTAATCCCTTAGTAGAACTACGGTTCGTTGGTATTCAGGTAACACGTTCAATGCTTGGTCCAATTGGTGCTTAAGGTCAAAATGAATAGAAGGCGAAGTAAATTCGGGTATAACAGACTGTTCAAACTGTTGGATTCGTTTCTGTTTTCTCGATCGGTCAATTATTGCGTGATAAACGGTTGTAAAGAGGTAAGACTTTGCTTTATTCGCATCAACGTGATCCCTTTTCATCCAAAGTTTTGCAAAAGCATCTTGAACAAGGTCTTCAGCCTCACCTTTGTCATTTAGAGATTTCAGGGCAAAACGGTACAATCCATCGGCGTGGGAATCGACACTCTCGTTATACTCTTTTACATTCACAACTGAGCGTAAGACGAAGAAGCAAGAAAAAAGTTACTAAGCAAGCAACTATTTATCCTTTCGTTTTGTTTTAGGAAATCCACTTCTTGGGTTGCTTACATGTTTTTTGAGAATACGACTACCTTCTGCTTTGACATAAGCACCCTTTCGAAAGGCATAAACAATATCACTTGCCATTTTTCTTGAGACTTCGATATCCACTATAGGAAACGGGTAATCCTCGCCAAGTTTACATTGATAAAATTCTTGTTCAATGGAATTTAACTTCCATGGTTCGTAAATCAAATGATTTGGAATTTCGTTCAACTCAGGCAACCATTTTCGTATAAATACGCCTTCGGGATCATGGTCTTCTGAATTTTTTATTGGATTGTAAATGCGAATAGTATTAATCCCTGTAACGCCTGATTGCATTTGAAGTTGAGGGTAATGGATACCAGGTTCATAATCGAGAAATTGTCGCGCTAAAAAATGAAGTTCACGCCAATCTTGCCATAGATTAAATACAAAAAACGAAACAACCATTGCACGCATCCGAAAATTGAGGTAACCCGTTTGAACCACGCAGCGCATGCATGCATCAATGATTGGAACTCCAGTTTTTCCTTCTTGCCATACCCGAATAAAATCGCCATTTCGTGGTTTAACTAACTCATCAAATGCCCGATTGACATTTTCAAATTCCATGCGGCATTCGGATTCAAATTTTTGAATAAAATGGCAATGCCAATGCAAGCGAGAGATGAAATTTGAAAGCGCTCGTTTGTTCAGCGAACTATTGTAATGTTGCATGGTATACCGGTAGACCATTCGCATACTAATGTTACCATAAGCTAAGTAGGGCGATATACGACTGCATCCTTTTCGACTGAGTTCAGGCTTAGAAATATGTTTACTGTAATTGACATAGCGATCTTTTAGAAAACTTTCTAAATACCTCCAAGCCAGCGTCTCTCCTCCCTGCTGAAAACTGGTATTTCTTGTTGTGATTTCAGTTGGCAAATCGGGACCTTTGAATTTTTCAACGAATGAGTGTTCGAGTTTCACATAGTTTGTAAAATCTTCATCTACAAGAAAAGGAAATGTTGTCATGGTTTCTTTCCATCGCTTATCCCAATCCGATCGATCGTTGAGTCTACGAATTATTCCGTTTGTCTGAAATTCGTTCCATTGCCAACCATTTGTCTTGCAAAATGAGGAAATCTCCTTGTCGCGATCAAAGGTGAGTTTGTTTCCTATTTCTTCATGTGAAAAGAGGTGTTTTACATCAAAATGTTTCGAAAGCTCATTAAAAACGGTGATTACCTCTTGATGAAAAATATGGAGCGTTGTATTGAGCTGATTTAGTTTGCTTTGCATGTCGCTTAGTGATTCATAAACGAAGCGCCAATGACGAACATCACTGTCATCATAGTTCATCACTGATGGTTCAAAGCAATAAAGTAGCAATACAGGAAAACCACTTTTCTGCGCTTCAAAAAGCGGCTGATGATCGGTAAAACGAAGATCACGTTTGAACCAGACAATACTAATAGGAGTTTTCACTGATGATTAAACACCTAATAAGAGCCAGTTGTTTTAATTATGTATCCAATTAATGCACTTCAATTGAATAGGAAAAACTCCGTTGGTCATGAGGTTTTAGCCAAGTCAATCCCTCTTTATCATTAAACTTACCGGTTGAATCGACATGGTCTGCCCACCCCCACCATGGCTCCATACAAAAGAATGGTGCATTTTCTTTCGTCCAAAACCCGACGGCTGTCCAATCTGAACAGTGCATAGACACGATAGGCTGATCGATGTATACTAGTGTCACTTCGTTAAAAAAAGGTTGCTTCACTACAATGGCATCTTGGCTGAAATCCTTTTTTATGAGTTGGTGTTTTTTCTTGAACAATACATCAGTAGTTTCCCCCGAATACAATCCATCTTTTATAAGGTGGCGAGGAGCTCTAGCGTCTTGAGGGAATTGCAAGAAATAGTTTTCAAGGTTATCGTTGAGTGCAAATCCAGGATGTCCTCCAATTGAAAATGGCAATGCTTCTTTACCTGTATTTTTGACAGCATATGTGGTAATCAATTTATTTCCTTTCATTCGGTATTCAACGATCAACTCAAAATGAAAAGGGTAATTTTCTAAAGTACTTTCAGATGTGTTCAATAGGAAAACTGCTTTATTAGCTGACTGTTCAATAAGTTGAAACTCCATGTCTCTTGCGAAACCGTGTTGTTTCATTGTATAGGAAGTATCATTCCAGTTATACCTGTCATTTTTAAGTTTTCCGACA
>JBILNH010000130.1:0-6935 GCA_044375095.1 Crocinitomicaceae bacterium | reverse complement strand
AAGAAGGCGTAAGGTAGCAATTGCCTGAAGGCGAGGTACGGATATCTGTAAATGCATTGACAGCGGATGTCAACCTTAATTGTGCATCAGCAGGTGAATTGCCTGCGTCACTTATTTCCATTGCGCGCTGTGGTGTTGATGTATTTATACCCATTCGTCGTTCGTTAACAGGGTCAAATACAAGTACATTTTTGAAGAATTGCATTGTTCCGACCGGGTTCGATCCAATGGGTTGATTCACATGCACGGAAAAGGTATAGTTTACAGCAGAATTCGAATTCAGGTTATCGGCAATACCGGCGTAAAAATTACCATTTGGATTACTGGATGGATGAGCCATAAAGAAGCCTTTTCCTGTTCCTCCATCCCACATGATTGCGGCTCGGTTAGATAACGTCAACCCTCGTAACCAACCTTGCTGGTTTTGTATTCCTTTCCCTTCAATGTGTAAGGGAGCGGCTGGATTCGATGTGCCAATGCCAATAAATCCCGCGGTACTCAACCCATAGGCAGAAACTAACCCATTCATTTGCATTCGGGTCATTCCGTTTGTCTTGAAAAGCAAGGGATTTGTACCATTGGAACCGTTGTAGCCGAGATAATAGTTAGTTAAGTAATTATTATTTCCGGTTGCTTGGGCATTTAATTGGTTTGGCTGGTAAAGTAGGATTAGTAATAAAAGGTAAATTAGGTTGTTCATATTTGTTGCGTTATTCAATCAATTGAATAAATCCTGATGCGATGATAAGTCGCTGTTCTTCTGCAATAAGTTGGTAAAAATAGGTACCTTCAGGAAGTGCTTTACCATGTTCATCCGTTCCGTCCCATCCTTTTGACAAGTCGACTTGTTTTATATGTTCCCCCCACCGGTTAAAGACATCACAGCGCACATCGGTAATGTCTGGGTAATAAAATGCGCGATCGTTGATGTCATCCCCATTTGGCGTGAATACATTTTCTACTTGTAGGTCGAACGTAACAATAGATACGTTGTCAATTAGAATGACTTGTTCATCGTAGGGATTGGTATTGCGTATTGCGGTTGTTACGCGATCCGGCTCGAAGTTCCCAAAGAATACAAATTTTTCATCTCCTCTTGCTTTGTAAAACAGGCTGCGTTTTTCCCAATGCGCAGTGTCTGAAATCAAGCGCGTGTCTGAAATGGAAATGGTTGGATGAATTTGGTAAGTGTATGGTATAATACAGCTGTCTTTTCCGAATCCGATTCCAAAATTATTTGTGTAAAATGGAGCGAAATTTACCAAGTTAACGTAATAGTCAATTTTGTACAATTGATCCGTTTTTAGCGTTTCCTTTAGTTGGGTACCGATAAATTCACGGTAGTCATATCCATCTGAATAACATACGATTCCGACATATGCTTTTTCATCTTGTGCGGGTTGATATCCGTACCTATTTATGGGAACACTGTAACTGTAAATTACATCCAGACAAGAACTGAAAAGATCTGGTGTTCCATCTGTTGGTGAGAACCAATAATCGATTAATTGAAAGTAAAGGGAATTGTTACAACTATCTGCATCTTCAAAACTGTGATTTGGCACCAAGTTTTGTTGTGCAAATAAGTGAGTATTTGAACTTACAAAAAGCAGAAAAAGCAGGATTTTTTTCAATTGATTCATGTTATAAAAGGTTGTGATCATCTCGCTGATCGTGCGTGTTTTTTAGGGAATAAAAATTCCATCAACTAAACTTCAGGAGGAGTTGTACATAGGTAGAGGTTTTGAATTACACAGGCAATATAAATCAACCTATTGACGAAATCAAAAATTTCGTTGAATTTTCAACGAATAAAAAAACCCCCGAACATATCAGGGGTTTTGATCACTTGTGCTTTCAATAAAAACGGCACAATTATTAACAGCTACAAGGGTGTTTTTTTCTATTTACAACCGGCTAACCTAGCGCTGCTTCTATCCAGAACACATTTGACTTCGTCGGATTTAGTTCCGTCTATAACCAGCTAGCGCTGCTTCTATCCAGAACACATTTGACTTCGTCGGATTTAGTTCCGTCTATAACCAGCTAGCGCTGCTTCTATCCAGAACACATCTGACTTCGTCGGATTTAGTTCCGTCTATAACCAGCTAGCGCTGCTTCTATCCAGAACACATCTCACACGCGTCGGGGTTGTCGAGAGAGCATGCGATGGCGGCTTGTTGCTCCTCGATTGTTTGTGCAGATGGCTGTTCAACAATTGCTTTGTCTACTGTGAACTTGATTGCATCGGTAGCCGCTTTGGTGCGCAGGTAATACATACCTGTTTTTAGTCCGCGCTCCCAACCGTAGAAGTGCATGGAGGTTAACTTACCAAAGTTGGCATTTTCCATAAATATGTTCAACGACTGGCTTTGGCAAATGTATGCGCCACGGTCGGCAGCTTGATCGATGATCGCTTTTTGAGAAATTTCCCAAGCTGTTTTGTACAAGTCTTTCAATCGTTGTGGAATCTCAGATATACCTTGGATAGAACCATTAGACGCCATAATTTTCTGACGCATTTCAGCATTCCATAATCCTTCTTTCACCAAATCCTTCAGCAAGTGTTTGTTTACGATGATGAATTCTCCAGATAGTACACGACGCGTATAGATATTTGATGTATACGGTTCGAAACATTCGTTATTTCCAAGAATTTGAGCAGTTGAAGCAGTTGGCATTGGCGCAAGTAACAATGAGTTACGTACACCATGTTTCTTTACTTCTTCTTTCAATACATCCCATTCCCAACGGCTAGTTGGCGTTACGCCCCACATGTCGAATTGGAAAACACCTTTAGAAACAGGAGATCCTTTAAATGTCTCATAAGGTCCTTCTTCGATGGCTAAATCCTTTGATGCGGTCATTGAAGCGTAGTAGATCGTTTCAAAAACCTCACGATTCAATGCACGTGCTTCTTCAGATTCGAAAGGTAATCCCATCAAAATGAAGGCATCAGCAAGTCCTTGAACACCCAATCCGATTGGTCGGTGACGCATGTTTGAATTGCGTGCTTCTTCAACCGGATAGTAATTTCCGTCAATGATTCTGTTCAAGTTAACCGTAGCTTGGTACGTAACTTCAAATAACTTGTTGTGATCGAATTTTCCTTCTTCCGTTACATATTTTGGTAACGCCAATGATGCGAGGTTACAAACAGCTACTTCATCAGGAGCGGTGTACTCGATGATCTCTGTACATAAGTTCGATGATTTGATCGTTCCTAAGTTTTGTTGGTTAGATTTAGCGTTTGCTGCATCTTTGTATAGCATGTAAGGCGTACCTGTTTCGATTTGAGATTCCAAAATCTTGAACCATAAATCCTGTGCTTTTATCGTCTTACGACCTTTGCCTGCTTGCTCGTATTTAGTATACAACGCTTCGAATTCAGCACTGTGCGTATCGGCTAATCCTGGACATTCGTGTGGACACATTAACGTCCACTCGCCATTTTCTTTTACACGCTTCATGAACAAATCCGGAATCCACAACGCATAGAATAAATCTCTTGCACGTTGTTCTTCTTTTCCATGGTTCTTTTTCAAATCAAGGAAATCGAAGACATCTGCATGCCAAGGTTCGATGTAGATGGCGAAAGAACCTTTTCGTTTACCTCCACCTTGATCTACGTATCGCGCGGTATCATTGAATACTCTTAACATTGGTACGATACCGTTGGATGTGCCGTTCGTTCCTTTGATGTATGACCCAGTTGCACGTATGTCATGAATAGCCAATCCAATTCCACCAGCAGATTGTGAAATTTGAGCGCATGACTTCAACGTATCGTAAATTCCACCGATACTATCTTCTTTCATAGTTAACAAGAAACAAGAAGACATTTGTGGTTTTGGAGTCCCTGAGTTGAACAACGTTGGTGTCGCGTGTGTGAACCAACCTTCTGACATCAAATTGTATGTCTTGATGGCTTCTTGAATGTTGCTTTTATGGATTCCAACCGCAACGCGCATCAGCATTTGCTGCGGACGTTCCACGATTTCACCGTTCAGCTTCATTAAGTATGAACGCGTAAGTGTTTTGAATCCGAAGTAGTCGTAACGGAAATCTCGGTCATAAATAATGCTTGAATCCAGTATATCACTGTTTGTTTTGATCACTTGGTATACATCTTCTGCAATCAACGACGCATTTTGTCCTGTTTTCGGATCGATGTAATGGTACATATCATCAATCACTTCAGAAAATGTCTTTTTCGTTTCTTTGTGTAAGTTTGATACGGCAATTCTAGACGCCAACAATGCGTAATCTGGGTGATCGATTGTTTTAGCTGCTGCCACTTCCGCTGCAAGGTTATCCAGCACAGTTGTGGTAACTCCATCATAAATACCTTCAATAACTTTCATCGCAACCGCTTCCGGCGATACTAAAGGATCTAATCCGTAGCACATCTTTATGATGCGTGCGGTTATTTTATCAAATTTTACTGCTTCTTTTCTTCCGTCTCGTTTTACTACGTACATGGTCAATGGTTATTTTGGTATTTTAAAAATCTTCGTTTAGGCTGAATGTCTGGTTTTCTTTTCCTGCAAGTACTCCAGCTTTTTGGTACTCGGCTACGCGTTTTTCAAAGAAATTCGTTTTTCCTTGAATCGAGATCATGTCCATGAAGTCGAACGGATTGGTAGCGTTGTATACTTTTTCATTTCCAAGTTCAAGCAATAAGCGGTCAGCAACGAATTCGATATATTGAGACATCAAGTCGCTGTTCATTCCAATCAATTTTACTGGCAATGCATCAGTGACGAATTCTTTTTCGATTTCTACGGCATCCGTAATGATTTGCTGGACTTGTTCTTTAGGTAAACGGTTGATGAGGTGTTTCGTGTACAACAAACAAGCAAAATCACAGTGCAAACCTTCATCACGAGAAATCAATTCGTTAGAAAAGGAAAGTCCTGGCATCAATCCGCGTTTTTTCAACCAGAAAATAGAACAAAAAGAACCTGAGAAGAAAATTCCTTCTACAGCAGCAAACGCCACAAGGCGCTCAGCAAACGATCCTTTTTCAATCCACTTCAATGCCCAGTCTGCTTTCTTTCGAACACAATCCAATGTTTCGATTGCATTGAACAGGTGGTTCTTCTCAGCCGTATCCTTGATGTACGTATCAATAAGAAGCGAATAGGTTTCGGAGTGAATGTTTTCAATAGCCACCTGAAATCCGTAGAAGAACTTCGCTTCAGTATACTGGACTTCAGATAAAAAGTGCTCGGCTAGATTTTCGTTAACGATTCCATCAGAAGCAGCAAAGAAAGCAAGTATGTGCTTCACAAAGTGGCGTTCGTTGTCGTTTAACTTGTTCTCCCAATCAATTAAGTCAGGGGACAAATCAATTTCTTCTGCTGTCCAGAAACTTGCTTCTGCCTTTTTATAAAACGACCAGATGTCATCGTGCTGTATTGGAAAAAGAACAAACCTGTTGTTGTTCGATTCAAGTATTGGTTCTTCTTGTGCCATTGTTTACTTTTTATTGAATATCCATTTTGCTGCGAGCTTATGCTCAACACGTTTATTTCTAGTAAATTGCTTGTTTCCTCGTTGTGTGAAATCGGAAAGGGAGTGCCGTTTTTGATTCCGTGATTGAGGCCTACAAAAATTGTTAAAAATCTTGCTCTGCGCAATTAAAGAAATTCACAAAATCCCGATGTTATTAACATTCATTTTCGGAATCTCTTTAATACCAATCATTAGCGGCTTTTTCAACATACCTGTGAAAGATATTCACACTTAAATTGACTTTCAAATCTCTTTAACGGTAATAAGCGCTATCTCCTCGTTCTCCAGCTCTATTTTCAACAATTATCCATTAAAATTAAGCCGATTGCGAACCAAAGTCAATGAAAAAAAATCGTTATTTTGAACAAGCCAATGTGAATAGATTGGCAAACCCTTTATACCAACGATAAACCGCTTAAAATGCAACACATTTATTCAGCCATTCAGTCATTTATTTCGCTTGTTTATCCAATGCAATGCATTGTGTGCTCCGGCGAGGTATTAATTGATAACAGTGCTATTTGCCCGATCTGCCTTGACGAATTACCTTATACTTATTTTGAGCAGTCCAACACTGATCATCCGATGGATCGCATGTTTTATGGTCGATTGTCGCCCCAATTTACATACGCACTATTGTTTTTTGAACAAAACGGTCCGACTCAACCAATACTTCATGCCTTAAAATATGGTGCGAGAAGAAATGTTGGAAAGCAATTGGGGGAACGAATCGCTCACCGCATAGCTAGTTTGCATTCAATAAATCCAATCGACGCACTAATTCCAGTTCCGATTCATCCTAAAAAGGCTTTTACTCGCGGATACAATCAAAGTGAGTTTATTGCAAAAGGTGTTGGCGCTGTTTTACATATTCCAGTCCAAACCAAATGGGTGGTGAAATGCCGAGTTACAGAAAGTCAAACACGCAAAAATCGCTTCTTAAGATGGGACAACGTGGCTGATCAATTTGAAAGTAGAATAAATGGTACTTTTGCCGGACACATTGCCATTGTGGATGATGTATTAACCACAGGGGCAACAATTGAAGCAGTCGTGAAGTCGATTCGGTCGAAAAATGAGCACATTCGGATTAGTATTATAACATTGGCAATCACCACATGATCAAAAAACATTTTCTTATCGTAGGTGGTGGGGTAGGCGGACTGTTTGTCGCAAAGAAATTATGTGATGCCGGACATGCCTTTACCTTGATCGACAATGCAGAGAACAAGAGTTCGGCTGTTGCGGCAGGATTGATCAATCCATTGGTGTTCAGGCGAATGACTCTTTCCTGGCGTACGGATGAGTTTATACCTAAGGCAGTTGAGGAGTACAGGTCCATAGAGCAAGAAACGGGGAGTTCCTTTTTTCATTCACTTAACATCCGTCGCTTGTTTTCATCGGAACAGGAGCGTCAA
>JBILNH010000180.1:0-4899 GCA_044375095.1 Crocinitomicaceae bacterium | reverse complement strand
GTCGAGGCAGCGTATTTAACAAGAAGCTGTAGAGCTTTTTCATAATTTACAAAAGTATCAAAAAACCAATGATTATGAGGAGATAAAAGTTAAACTAGTTTCGCTAATTTTAGGCAATGAAATTTATACTCAAGAATAGTCTATTTGTATCGTCTGCCATCGTTCTGAGCACACAATTCGCCATATCTCAAATGAAAAAAGAACCAATTGCACCTGTGATTAACAAAGAATTAATCAGTCATGGTCATAGCAGAATTGACCCCTATTATTGGATGAATCAGCGCGATTCGAAAGAGGTATTGGATTACTTGAATTCGGAAAACGCATATGCGGCAGAATACTTCAATAGCACTAGTGAACTTCAAACGCAACTGTTGAATGAGTTTGAATCCCGTATCGATCCGAATGAAAAGTACGCCCCAATTAAAAGAAATGGATTAATCTTTCAACGTGCTCAAGTTGAAGGGAAAGATTACCAGCAGATAGTTCAGCTTAATGGAGAGCGCAAAACACTCTTTCTTGATGAAAACGAACGCGCAAAAGGGCATTCATTCTACGATCTCGGAAGTTGGGAGCCTTCTCCTAACAATGGCATTTTAGCATTATCCGAGGACGTAGTTGGACGCAGAAAATACACAATTCGTTTTAGAAACAATTCCAACGGGAAATTTTATGCCGATGAAATTACGAATACGGATGGCTCTATTGTTTGGGCAAACGATAATAAGACAGTGTTTTATGTTCGAAAAGACCCCACAACGCTTCGCGAATATCAAATTTACCGCCATGTGTTAGGGAGTGACTCAAGAAAAGATGCCTTAGTTTATGAAGAAAAAGATGAACGGTTTTCTGTTTACCTCTCGAAAGCGATAACTTCAGCATATATTTATATTCATAGTCAAAGTTCAACTTCATCTGAAACTCAGTTAATTGATGCGAATAACCCGATCAGTGATCCTTTGATCTTTTTGGCGAGAGCAAAAGGTCATTTGTACCAAGTACTAAACCATGAGAACGGTTTTTACATATTATCAAACCACAAAGCTGAAAATCGAGCCATCTACTTTTCGAAAGAAATTCCAACACAAATTGAATCTTGTCAGTTGATTAGGGCATCAAGTCCTTCAATTTACATTGAAGACCTTCTCATCTTGAAAAATTGGCTAATTACTGAAGAAAGAGAAAATGGACTTGTTAAAATTGGTAAAGTCAAGTTAGGTAATAAAGACATAAGTTACATTTCATTGAACGAAGAGACCTACGCGCTTTCATTAGGGTATAATGATGATTACTTGAGTGAATCTATTTACTATAACTATAATTCGTTTACCACACCGTCTTCTTTATACACGTGGAATTTAAATTCGAATGAAAAAGAACTTGTTCATCAGAAAAAATTAATCGATCCGAATTTTTCCATTGAGAATTATGTGTCTCAGCGAATTTGGGCAACAGCTAATGATGGTACAAAAATTCCTGTTTCGCTTATTTATAAAAAAGGCATTGATTTAAAGAATGCTCCTTGCCTACTCTACGGCTATGGATCATATGGTTACACATTACCTGATGTGTTTTCAGCAACTCGTTTAAGCTTATTAGATCGTGGTTTTGTTTACGCTGTAGCACATATTCGAGGATCAAAGTACATGGGTGAATCATGGTATGAGAACGGCAAGTTTTTGAAAAAAACAAATACGTTTACTGATTTCATAAACGCTGCGGAGTATTTATCCATGAAAGGTTATTGCTCACCCGCTAAAATTTACGCTCAAGGAGGAAGTGCAGGTGGCTTGTTAATGGGCGCTGTGTTGAATATGGCACCTTACCTCTGGAAAGGAATTATTGCTCAAGTTCCATTTGTTGATGTCGTAACCACTATGCTTGATGAATCGATTCCCTTAACTGTAGGTGAGTTTGAAGAATGGGGAAATCCAAAAGACGAAGATTTTTACTACTATCAATTGAAGTATTCGCCTTATGACAATGTGAAAAGAATGGATTATCCAGCCCTTTATGTGACAACAGGTTACCATGATTCACAAGTTCAGTATTGGGAACCAATGAAATGGGTGGCCAAACTTCGTTCAATGCGGACCAATGAAGCACCATTGATTTTTGATTGTAATATGGAAGCTGGTCATGGCGGAGGTTCGGGGAGATCTCAAGAACGAAAAGAATTAGCAAAAGAATTTGCATTTATTTTACAGCTTGAGGGGATTACGAAATAGCGCCTTTTATCTTGTTATTCTTTTTCTAGCGAATAATGCTTGGTGTCAAGGTGATACTACCGTTTTACCTTATTCAACCTTTCGTGAGCATGCCGTAATCTATGTTGATGAAGGATTTTCTTCTGCTCCATTTTCAATACACTACCCCTATACTGATCAAATTGATGTATTGAAATACAAAAACAATTTTCGTATTACAATGGGAATCGGTTTTAGTTACCGGTGGATTTCATTGCGCATTGGCTTTCCACTTCCAGGAAACATTAGGGACACGAGCCAATACGGACAAACAACCGCGTTTACTTTTGGAACTGATTTCACTTTAGGTAAAATGTTTTGGGATATTGATCTGCGCAATTACACCGGCTATTCAATAAAAGATGCGCTAATATGGGATCCAACATTGAGCGAAAACAATCCAAATAAAATCAAACCGATAATAAACGTCTTCAACTTAGCCATAAACAGCTGGTATTTCCATGACAAAAACTTCAGAATGAGTGCATTAAGAGGGAAAACTGCACACTACCTTAAGCCTGTAAGGACCTGGTACATAAAAAACTCATTAAATATTTTAGGATTAAACAATGGAAGCTATTCGATCATACCTGAAGAATTAACTGATCAGACCAATTCAAAAACGACTACCAATCAACTATCTGCGTTAGATATGAGCTTTATTCCAGGCTATGCGTATGTTAATAGATTGAAAAACTGGCAATTTTCTGTTATTTCTGGATTAGGATTTGCCGTTCAGACAAAAGCCTACAACACGGAAAATGTGACACGAACAGTTATCGGAATTGAACCACGTTACGACATTGGATTGATCTTTGGTTATTCTGTTCCAAGGTATTTCGCATTTATTTCAGCAGAATTCGATAACAAATCGCTCCGATTCAATGAGTTGATTTACCGACAACAGTTTTACAGTATTCGAATATCAACTGGAATAAGATTGGAAACCAAAGACAGACAGAGAAAACTCTTCAAGCGTTTTCCTTAAAATCTAATTATTGAATTGGTGTAAAAAAAGCGGATCGAAATTGACCGAGTGATTTTATGGATATGTCTGCAAATTCATTTCCAGCAAAATCGGTGAGGTTATGATAGGAAACATACTTCAATTGCTCATCACTTCTTACAAGTACTTTAAGTCTATTGAAAAAATCAATACCAAGTGTTGACCCCAGTTGCTTCATCAACCGCACAGAGGTATCGATTGAGCAACCAGATGCCGAACCAGCATGAATATCGGTTGCGAAAACAACAAATACATTATCAAAAACTTGAGCTTCTGCACGGAGTGATTTCCCGTGTGTTTTCCATTCTTCTGCAAAGGCAGACAGATTCTCTTGAAGAATAGCTACTTCGTTTGAACCCATAAAGCGATCTGCTACATAAATCCATACTTCGCTTTCATCCGGGAAGTTAGAAAATGAATTAATGTAAGTCAACTGCATTGGCTATTAATTCGGCAACATCAAGCACTTCAATTTCAGATTCTTTATTGAAGTTTTTCACTCCATCAGTCATCATGGTATTGCAAAAAGGGCAACCCGTAGCAATTATGTCTGCGCTGGTTTCTAACGCATCTTCTGTGCGTTCAACATTTATTTCTTTGTTGCCTTTTTCTGCCTCCTTGAACATTTGAGCACCTCCAGCCCCACAACACAAGCCATTGGTCTTACATCTTTTCATTTCGACCAACTCGGCATCAAGTTTTTCAATCAGCGCGCGAGGCGCTTCATATACATCGTTTGCTCTACCCAAGTAACAAGGATCATGAAATGTTATTTTCTTACCTTTAAATGCCGCGCCACCCTCTAATGCGAGCTTACCCGTATTGATTAAATCTTGAATTAGTTGAGTATGGTGAATGACCTCATAGTTTCCTCCTAGTTCAGGGTATTCATTTTTAAGCGTATTGAAGCAATGCGGGCAAGCCGTTACGATGCGTTTTACTTCATACCCATTAAGGACTTGAATATTCATCATTGCTTGCATCTGAAAGGTGAATTCGTTTCCTGCCCTTTTTGCCGGATCACCTGAGCAACTTTCTTCCGTACCTAATACGGCAAATTTGACATTGCAATGCGAAAGTATCTTTACAACAGCCTTTGTTATTTTTTTAGCTCTGTCGTCAAAACTACCTGAACATCCTACCCAAAACAGCACATCAGGTGATTCACCTTTCGCCATCATTTCTGCCATTGTTGGAACTACCAAGTTCATATCCGAATTCATTTTGAATTTAATCTTCTGTTGCCCAATTTAAACGATCGCTTGGGGAAAACTGCCAAGGTGCACCGTTATTTTCGATGTTTGTCAACATACCCGTGAGTTCAGTTGGAATTTTTGATTCTTCCATGACTAGGTACCTTCTTAAATCGACAATTATAGCTAATGGATCGATATTTACTGGACATTCTTGGACGCATGCATTACACGACGTACAAGCCCAAATCTCCTCTTCAGTAATGTAATCACCTAGCAAGCTTTTACCATCGGTATATTCCTTTCCGTGTTTACGTTGGTTGTCCCCTACTTCTGTCAAGCGATCCCTAGTATCCATCATGATTTTTCTAGGGGACAATTTCTTGCCTGTCAAGTTAGCTGGACAAGAAGAGGTACATCGACCACATTCAGTACATGTATATGCGTCAAGTAA
>JBILNH010000032.1:0-19086 GCA_044375095.1 Crocinitomicaceae bacterium | reverse complement strand
AAATTTTTCCACGTTAAATCGGTTACATCTTTCGCACCAAATCGCTGAGGTTCGATTGAACTATCGGCAGAAACTGCGAAGGGGTCAGCTGTTGGATCCAACATCAATTTCACCTCATTAGTAACCGACTCCATATTCGTGAACTTTCCTTTGTTTTCTAAATTGGAATAATACGTATTGGGAAAAGCAAGTAAAATATGGAAATGTTTGGAGTATGGTAAGTAATTTAAAAATGCAAAAACCATTATAATGTGTCCCCACCAACCAATTTGCTCAAGCACATGAAGCGTTGACTCTGACGTAATACTTCCAAAAAATAATGGTCCGACGTATTGACTTACCGCGAATGAATAACTTTCATTTGATGTTAAATTCAGTAAGGCTTCATCCGCCCCATTCATAGTAAAAATGCATGTGACCAAAACGATTTCCATGAGTAAAATTAGATTGGCATCATTTTTTGGCCATCCCTTCAACTCTTCCATTGAAAATCGCGGAATGGTTAGCATATTTCTGCGTGCAAGAAATGCAAAAGTAGCGATCAGCGCAAGGACAGATAAAATTTCGATAAAACTGATCATGAACGTGTAAAACCCACCTAATGCCTCTCGAAAAGTTCGATGACCACCAGAAATACCGTCAGCAATAATTTCAATCAGTTCAATTTGCGTAATAACAAAAGCAACATAAATTGCTAAATGAAGTAACGCAGGTATAGGTCTAGCGAACATTTTCTTTTGTCCAAAAGCCACCAGTAACATTGTTTTCCATCGGTCTCCTACCCTATCTGAGCGATCCAGTTTTCGTCCAAGGGAAATGTTGTACCTTATTTTCCAAACATTCCAGGCGAAAAATGCCGTACCAAAAACAACTAATAAGACAAAAATAATTGATGACATAGAATGGGCTATTGAGGAATAGAATCTAATATTTTACGCAGTTTTTGTTCGTCTCGTTCATTTAAGTGAACTCCCTTTGTTTTTGCACCCAAAACGGAAAAATGAATATATCGCTCTGGGTGAAGTGCGATGTCTTTAACAAGATCTTGAAGGTCTTTGTTCGTTTCAACAAGCTCATTGTACAATTTATCATCGCTTAACAGTTTACCTAAAGTACCTTCTCCTTTTTCAGCATCGCCGAGAATCGTATTTAAGTACTTGATCGTTTCTGAGGCATTGTTGATGACCTGCTTAAATTGCGAGGTAACTAAATCGTCTGTAAACTGTTTTGCATTGCCTAGAATAGCTGAGATTTGGTCGTTACTCTTCTTTAAATTCAATGAAATACTTTCCACATTCGACATAATTCTTCCAAACTTCACTTTTTCCTCAGCCACAAGCGATTCAACTTGACCAGCGACATTTCCTAATTTGTGAATAGCCAACTTTAATTCTTTTAGGCTTCCTGTTACTTCTGAGTTACCCGTTGTATCCCAAAATGCAGAAAGTGAATTCACCATTTTATCAATAGAACTCAAGGCAGCTTGTACTTTTTGAACTAAGGGATCAGCGTAAGCTTTAACCTGTGATGTAATATCAATTGTTACTAGTCCTTGAAGGTAATCGCCAGGCACATAAAAACCTTTAGAAATATCTGGATTCATCTGGAGTAATAGTCCTTTGTTGAACAAGTCAACTGATCCGGCCTCTAATATCGATCCTTTTGGAATTTTAAAATCGGACTGTTGAATACTAAACTTGATCAATACTTTTTTCAGTGAATCTGGCTTATTCGTCAAATCAATATCAAGGATTTTACCTACCACTACTCCGTTTACATAAACTGAACCAGCTACAGCAACCCCCCCTGAATTTGGAAAATAGGCATAATACATATCGTCACCTCCAAAAAAACTATTGCCTTTTAGAAAATTAATTCCTGCGATCAACAGTCCAATTGCCGCAATAGAAATCAAACCTGTCTTCAGTTCTTTTGATACTTTCAACGTTCTTATTTTTGTGCTAATTTAATAGCTTTTTCTAAATTAATTCGCTCTCCATTTTGAAAGGCAACAACAAAGGCATGTGCAAAACCCGTACTTCGCAACTCGTTTTTGTATGCATTGGCAGCCTTGAAGTCTTCTTCAAATGATCCAACTGTATATTTATACAAGTTGTCCTGTCTAT
Organism: Crocinitomicaceae bacterium; assembly: GCA_044375095.1. GTDB lineage: Bacteria > Bacteroidota > Bacteroidia > Flavobacteriales_D > Crocinitomicaceae > M0103. The sequence goes on along the minus strand of JBILNH010000032.1, from coordinate 16,960 downwards.
ATTCGAAAACAGTCAATCCTTTGAATTTAGAGGCAGTTGGTGGCAATTGTGTTTCAGATGTTTCTATTTGAACCTTAAAAACAACTTTATTCAATTGATCATTCGTATCCGTTGATTGTTCTTGTTTAAAAGGGTCATTAGTCTCAACCGGTATGGAATTAGTTGTCTTACTACTTACCCCTTCTAGCTCATTTTTGTATTGCTCAAAAGCCGTAAACATGGCAGAAGCCATTTTTTGCTGGCCTTCCATGTCACCTAAGAACTTCTCTTCATTTGGATTCGTCAAAAAACCAGTTTCGATAAGTACACTGGGCATGGTGGTTTTATACAAGACAAGAAATCCGGCTTGTTTCACACCGCGGTCATACCTTCCGAGCCGTTTAAATTCTTTTTGAAGTTTGTCGGCAAAACTGATGGATTGATTCAGAAATACAGACAATTGAATTTGTCTCGCGATTATTGCATCAGGCGAAAGATCAAAATCCTTGTACTTTGCACCTTTATCATCTTCCATAAAAATGGTGGAATTTTCTCTTTCAGCAACTTTTTGTTGAGATTCGGTGCGGTGAAGACCCAATACATACGTTTCTGAACCATACGCTGCTGGACTAGCGGCATTGGCGTGAATACAAATAAAAAGATCTGCCTTAGCACGATTCGCTATGTTGGCTCGCTCATTTAATTCAATAAATATATCCCTGTCGCGTGTATAAACTACTTTAATGTTGGGGTACTTTTTCTTGATCATTTCCCCAAGTTTCAGGGCAATATTTAAACACACTGTCTTTTCATTCGCATACCCACCGTGACATCCAGGATCTTTTCCACCATGACCAGCATCAATCACAACAGTTTTTAAAATAGAACGATCGGAGTTTGACAACTGAGCATTTAGACGAATTGAAAAAGTAAAAACGGCAAACAATAAAATGACAGTATATCGGTTATATCTGACTGTTTTTTCCATGGTGATGTCCTAATTTTAATAGCTTTGCAAGCAATTCATCTGATTAACAAAATTAGAGCTGATTTTTGTCTATCCATAAACGCATAGCGATACTTTTCTTCGGTACATTGTTAATAATGTTCGGAACAGCACAGGGTTACAGTCAAACTCAGCGTAAAGCTGATACATTGGTGATTTCTGACGAAGAGATAAAAGACATCATTTTTTACAGCGCTCGTGATTCTATTTTTTCGGATTTAAAGAAAAAACAAATCCATTTATACGGTGATGCTAAGGTCACGAGTGAATCATTCAAAATGTCCGCCGGATATATTTTTATTGACCTAGAAAAAAATGAACTATTAGCCATGTATGCAACAGATACTTCAGGAAACAGGGTTGAATTTCCAATTTTTGAAGATGGCGGTGATGAAGCAAAAGCCAGCAGTATACGGTACAACTTCAAAACAAAAAAAGGTTATTTACAGGAACTGGCAATTAAACAACAAGAGATGTTCTTGTACATGGATGTTGCCAAGCGTCATCCAAATGATCAGTTGCACTTTCGAAAAGGTCGTTTCACTACGTGTGACTTGGAAGATCCACATTACCATTTTCAGCTTTCCAAAGCAGTAATGGTTCCTGAGGAAAGAATTGTTACCGGAGCAATGAATTTATGGATCAAAGGTGTCCCTACCCCTCTTGGTCTTCCATTTAGTATAATTCCGCAACAAAAAGAACGTACGCATGGAATTCTTTTCCCAGAGATTATTCCGCTTTCTGCTTATGGATTTGGATTTCAAAACCTTGGGTATTTTTTTCCGATTAATGATCACTTTCAAACGTCAGTATATACCAACATTTATTCAAGAGGTAGCTGGGGGATCAGAGATGTATTGGATTATGCCAAACGTTACGGCTATCGAGGAACTTTAGACGTAGGATTTCAACAGTTTAAATCAGGATTTCCTGCAGATGTAAATCAAAACAAAGTAAGTGTTTCGTGGGTTCACCGCAAAGAACAGCGTTCTAATCCCTATTGGAGCTTTGCCTCTAACGTCAATTTTATTTCGGACAACCAGTCGAAGAACAACTTAGACCCAATCAATGAACAGTACTTTAACAACAGTTTTAATTCGGACATCAACTTAAATCGTTTCTTCCCTGGGAAACCAATTACAATGGGTATGAAATTATCCTTAAGGCAAAATTCCCTGTCCCAAAACATTTCTTTGGACGCCCCTGTATTCAACCTGAATGTTTCGCGCTTCTTCCCCTTTAGTAAATTTGTGAAAAAGTCGAGTGGAATCGGTGAAATGATCAAACGCATCGGTCTAACCTACAATTTTGAAGGAAAAAACCAATCTACCTTCAAGGATACCTTGTTGAGAGATGGAAATTTTTCAGAAATTGGGTCACAATTTTTTAACGGACTTAACCAACAAGTTGCTTTACAAACATCAGCCGGTTTTTTTAGAAATACATTAAAATTCAATCCTTCCATATCTTATGGAAACAAAGTAAACTTCCAACAAATTGAAAAAACTGTGAATCCATTAACGAACACAGTTATTACAGATACCGTTTCAAGAGGAGGCATGATTCATGAATTGTCATTTAACACTCAGTTTTCGACAGTTTTATACAGTTATTATAAATTTATTGGTAAACGTCAACCACTTTTAAGGCATGTGATGACTCCAAATATAGGTTTTCGCTATAGTCCTCAACTAAATGAGTTGAAATCATACCAGTTACCCAATTCATCCATCACATCCGTTTACTCTCCTTTCGAACGAAGCATTTATTCAGGTTCCACAGGTCGAACTTCTGGTCAAATTACCTTCGGATTAAACAATACGTTTGAGTTGAAACGCAAGTCAGATAAAGATACGGTGACAGGATTTAAAAAGAATTTTATAATCGATCAACTTTCAATTACAGGTAATTACGATTTGATGAAAGACAGCATGAATCTTTCTGATATTCAACTCAATATGAGAATCAATCCATCCAAGTGGCTCAATTTTGTAGCGAGTTCAACATTTAGTCCATACGATTGGGACAATGAAACAGGAAAAACGCTATCTTCTTATGCAGTGAGTTCTTCGGGTAAATTAGGTCGTTTCCTTCGCAACGATTTTGCTACAACGCTTACATTAACGTCCGAAAAAGGTCGGCAAGAGATAGAAGAAACGAAAGAAACGGCCAAAGAGAATTGGAATACTGATTTTGACTATTTCGCACTTCATCCCGAATACGCGATTAACTTCAATATTCCTTGGAAAGTAAACTTATCCCATGTCTACAGCATCAATTCAAATACAGCTATTTCGGAAAATGCACCCGATAAGTTAATCATTGTTCAAACACTCGTTATCGGAGGAGATGTGAGCTTCACCAAACGATGGAATTTAAGCACGACTACCAACTTAGACCTCAAGGAAGGAAAAATTACGAATTCAAGAATTACACTAACGCGAAATATGCATTGCTGGGCGCTTGCTTTTTATTGGACGCCCATAGGCGGGAATAAAAGTTTCTTGTTGAGCATAAGAAATACTTCGTCACTCTTTAGTGCAGCAAAAGTAGAATTTAGAAAACCTCCCGTTTTCTTATAACTTTACCTTAAAGTCGACAGGAATACGATTTAAATTGAAGTCATCTATTAGCAATGAAACAACTTGACTTTTCTTTTAAAAATAAATTGCGCCCACGACCGGGTGTACTCTTATTGTCGGATCCATTTTCACAAGAAGATTACTTTACTCGATCAGTTGTCTTGTTGTGTGAGCATAATGAAAATGGGTCATTCGGCCTTGTTCTTAACAATTACATTGACATCAAACTACATCAATTGGATGCCAACTTTCCCGAAACGGAGAATGCCGTAAGTATAGGTGGACCGGTAGACGAGCAATCGATTTATTACCTTCATTCGTTTGGCGATTCAATTGCAGATAGCTTATTTGTTGACGATCACATCTCTTTCGGCGGAGACTTTGAACAAGTGAAAAAATCCTTAGTAGAATCTACTAGTGGAAAAGTACTTTTTTTCTTGGGGTATTCAGGTTGGTCTCCCGGTCAATTAAATGAGGAACTATCATTAAATTCTTGGCTTGTTGTAAATAATATTCCGTTATCCGAAGTGTATAACCAACATACGGATCTGTGGAAATATTGCATGGAAAAACAGGGTGGACAGTTTAGGGTGATGTCTAATTTTCCAATTAATCCGCAAAGCAACTGATGCGAAGCAGTTTTCAAATCGTATATTTGGTTGAATTATTCTTGTAATGATCGGCACCCCCCCACTTGCAGAACGCATGCGTCCAGTTCACCTTGATGAATACATCGGGCAAAAACACTTATTAGATTCCCATGCACCATTAAGATTGGCACTTGACGCAGGAGTTTTGCCATCTATGATTTTATGGGGCCCTCCTGGCGTGGGAAAAACAACATTAGCACACCTCTTAACTAACCACTTGCGCCGAGAAATGCATACGCTTTCAGCGATTAGTTCAGGCGTAAAAGATGTCAGAGAGATTATTCAAAAAGTACAATCCTCTGGTATGTTTCAACAAAAAGGAGTTGTGCTGTTTATTGATGAAATTCACCGCTTTTCAAAAGCTCAGCAAGATTCACTACTTGGCGCTGTTGAAAAAGGAATTGTAACGCTAATAGGTGCAACAACTGAGAACCCTTCATTTGAGGTCATACCCGCACTTTTATCCAGATGCCAAGTTTACACCCTTGAAAATCATTCAAAATCAGATCTGACCGCACTGTTAAAAAAGGCTGTTCAGATTGATCCTCAATTGAAAACTAAACAAATTATCCTTGAAGAATTAGAGGCTTTAATTGCATTGTCAGGTGGAGATGCACGAAAACTACTCAACCTCTTTGAGCTGATCGTGAATGCTGAAGGACAAAAGGAAAGCATCACAATAAAAAACGAAACAGTTGAGCGTGCTGCTCCAAATGTGTTGGCGAGATACGATAAAAACGGGGAGCAACATTACGATATCGTTTCTGCGTTTATTAAATCAATTAGAGGAAGTGACCCTAATGCAGCTGTGTATTGGCTTGCCAGAATGATTGAGGGAGGTGAGGATCCAAAATTTATAGCGAGAAGATTGATTATTTCAGCCGCTGAAGACATAGGATTGGCCAATTCAAATGCGTTGTTGATGGCAAATGCTGCGTTCGAGGCTGTCCATACAATAGGTTGGCCCGAAGCACGAATTATTTTGTCTCAGTGTACAATATATCTTGCTACGTCCCCGAAAAGTAATGCGGCATACATGGCTATAAATCGTGCACAAGAAGAAGTGCGAAAATCCGGCAACCTCAATGTACCTATCCCCCTTCGAAATGCACCTACCAAACTAATGAAAGAATTGAATTACGGCAAAGGTTATCTCTATTCACATGACTACCCTGGTAATTTCGTCCAACAAGAATTTCTTCCAGATGAGCTAAGCGGCATGGACTTTTTTAAATCTGGAACAGGAAAAAAAGAACAAGAACTTGGTCAACTCATCCGTCAATTGTGGAACACTAAATACAATCCATGATGGCGTTTTTTTACTACTTGGTTATTTACCCCATTTCCTGCCTTCCATTGTGGGTACTTTATCGATTTGCAGATATCTTTCACATCCTAGTTATAAGTGTTGTGCCCTATCGAAGAAAGGTAATCAGGACAAATATTGATCGGTCATTTCCTTTAAAATCATTGGCTGAAAAACGAAAAATTGAACGCGCTTTTTACCGACATTTTGCCGATTTATTGATTGAGTCCGTTAAAAACCTATCCATTCATAAAAAAGAATTACTTCGTCGATTTGAGATTGAAAATCCACAGGTCATGGAAGAATTGTTTAATCAACGTAAATCTGTGATTTTAGTATCTGGACATTACAACAATTGGGAATGGTTCATTACCGCTCAAGCATTACTTGTCCCTCACCAATCTTATGGAATTGGGACACCATTAAGCAACCCTTTTTGGAACAAAAAATTAAATGAAAGACGGCAACGGTTTGGTATGAAAGTGATTCATGCCTCTAATTACAAGGAGCAATTAAGATCCTCAAAGGAACCTTTTGCTGTACTAACGCTAGCAGATCAATCTCCAGTAGATAGCCGGAAGGCTTTTTGGACTACCTTTTTAAATCAACCAACTGCTGTTTTATTTGGAACTGAATTCATGGCGCATGATTTTAATGCTGCCGTTGTTTACTTTAGCATTCAGAAAAAGAAACGTGGCTTTTACTCACTTCGGTATGAATTAATCACAAATAACCCATCAGAATTTAGTTGGGGAGAAATCACTAAAAAACATTCTGAGCACCTAGAAGCATCTATTATAAAAAACCCTCAGTTTTGGCTTTGGTCACACAAACGGTGGAAAAGACAAGTGCCAGATGACCTCGAAAACTTAAAACAACAACAAAAAGATGCGTTTACTCGTCGTTTTTTTTCTGGCAACTCTCAGTAATAGCAATGTTACCAATAGTCAGGAAAGCAGGAAATATACTACTTCTGATACGTATTCTCGTGGTATACTGTGCGTGAATAACACCATTTTCACTTCGAATGCCGACGGGACGATTACGCGGTTCAAATGGGATAAACCATCTGAGGACACAAACTTTCACTTCGGTACAACAGAGTTGAGAGATATTGCCTGCATAAACAATCAACTTTTCGCAATGGAGAGCGGAGAAAAAGGAATTTTATACCTTAAGGATAAAACTTCAAAAGACACCTTAAATCAGTTGTATTCATTGGCTCCAAACGTTTTTTTCGATGGTATGGACAGCTATGAATCAACGCTTTTCATAATGGGTGACCCAATTAATGGAATTTTCTCACTTTTCACCTCTCCAGATAGTGGGCAAACGTGGAGGAAAATTGATGGAGTTAAGTCAAGAGAAGGAGAAGCGGGTTTCGCAGCAAGCGGAACGAATGTGCAAGTTCTTGACGACAGCACCTTTATTTTTGTTTCTGGTGGAAATTCAAGCCGTTTCTTTAAAAGTACAAATAGAGGTAAAAATTGGACGGTTGTTGATCTTCCTTTCCAATCAGGAAGCACTTCCTCTGGAGCCTTCTCGATTCATATGAAAAATAAGGAATTTGGAATTGTTGTAGGTGGAAATTACGAAGCCCCAATTGATAACGCTCAGAATTGTTTCATTACCAGTGATGGCGGAATAACATGGAACAGTCCATTGAAAAATCCACATGGGTACAGGTCCTGCGTAATCGAAAAAAACGGGATTTGGTATTGCTGCGGAACAAATGGATTAGACTTTTCAGCAGACAATGGACAAACATGGTTGAAACTAAGTTCAACTGAATTGTTCACTTTAACCACCGATGATTACTACGTTTACGCCACAGCGAAAAAAGGACTACTCTATCGATTTAAACTAATCCAGCCATGAAACAATTAATTGAAAAAATTGAACAATTGGTCATCATCCGCTTCAACGAAGATGCCACAGGTCATGATTGGCACCACATTCGTCGAGTAACTGACATGGCTCTTTACCTTCAAGAAAAAGAAGGTGGAAACAAAGAGCTTGTCCATCTATCAGCTTTACTTCATGACATTTCTGACCACAAATTCAATGGTGGAAACCTCGATATTAACGGAACCGTTGCTTCAAAAATAATTCTTGAAAATTCTGGGGAAGTAGAATTAGCTAAACGTGTTGGAGAAATTGTAGATCAAATAAGTTTTAAAGGTGCCTTAGTAGCCGATTCCACCACGTGCTTGGAAGCTAAAATTGTTCAGGATGCAGATCGACTGGACGCTATTGGAGCAATTGGTATCGCGCGTGCTTTTGCCTTCGGAGGAAATAGAAATCGCCCGATTTATGAACCTGAACTAAGTCCTAACGCACATGCTTCATTTGAAGAATATGCCAACTCGAAAAGTCACACAGTGAATCATTTTTACGAGAAATTACTACTTTTAAAAGATCGATTGCATACAGTTACTGCGCGTGAAATTGGTGAACAGCGTCACCATTTCATGACCTCGTTTCTAGATCAATTTTATGCAGAGTGGGAAATTAAAGGAAATTAAATGAAAAAAGAGCTCGCTCTAGGCATAGATATTGGTGGCACATCTATCGAATTTGGAATAGTTGACCGTGAAGGAAATGTCCTTTTCGAGAAAGATTTTCCCACCAAGTCTTTTGATTCACCAACCGATTTTATAGAGAAAGTTGCAAGTGTATTAAAGCCATTATCCTATACCAATGAACTTGTCGGAATCGGAATTGGAGCGCCAAATGGAAATTTTTTTACGGGAAATATCGAATTTGCACCCAACTTAAATTGGGAAGGAATAATTCCCCTTGCTCACTTATTTTCTGAACGGTTTAATTTGCCAACATTTATGACAAATGATGCAAATGCCGCTGCGATAGGTGAAATGCTTTTCGGAAATGCTCGGGACATAAGTGATTTTGTTACAATTACGCTTGGGACAGGTGTTGGAAGTGGTGTAATTATAAATAACCAACTCGTTTACGGTCACGATGGATTCGCAGGAGAATACGGCCACATTCGGATTGTTCCAAATGGAAGGTCATGCGGATGTGGTAGAAGAGGTTGTCTTGAAACTTATTGTTCATCAACGGGCGTTGTGCGGAGTATTTCCGAATTAGACTCTCCAAACAAATCCTTTTCAACACTTTTATCCATTGACAATCCATCTGCAAAAGATGTATTTGAAGCCGCGGATGAAGGCGATCTATTTGCCAGTGAAATTGTAACATTTACTGCCCAAACATTGGCAAGCTCCTTGGCAGATTTCGCCTGTTTTTCGAGTCCAAAAGCATACATTTTATTTGGTGGGTATGCTCAACATTATGGCAGCTTCCCTTCCATCGTAAAAAAGTTCATGGAAGAAGAAATCTTAGTTATTTACAAAAACAAAATTGACATAAGAATTTCAGCTCTTCATGATAAAAACGCAGCTGTTCTGGGCGCTGCAGCACACCTTTTTTCAAATTTGAATACACCACAATGAAACTAATTTCCCTCATCACTTACTTCATATTCTCAACCATACTATATGCTCAAAACATCAGTATAGATGCAGTTAGAGATGCACAGAATAAGCGGCCATTAGAGTTAGTTCCAAAAGATCCAACAAACAATTCTCGATCAAAAATACTCTATGTAAATCCATTTATCGGTACAGGTGGTCATGGCCATACCTACCCCGGTGCCTCTGCTCCATTTGGCATGATGCAACTAAGTCCAGATACTCGTCACGATGGATGGGACGGATGCGCTGGTTATCATTACAGCGATTCAATCATCTATGGATTTAGCCATACGCATCTTAGTGGAACCGGCGTTCCTGATTATTGTGATGTGCTGTTAGTCCCTCAATCTGGAAATTCGAAAACTACACCGGGATATTTGGATAAAAACGGATACGGTTCGCGATTTTCACACAAAAGCGAAAAAGCATCTCCCGGGTATTATGAAGTTTTTCTCGAAGATCCTAAAATAAATGTTCGATTAACGGCAAGCACACGTGCTGGAATGCATGAATACAATTTTGTAAGCCCAAATGAAAAACGATTTATTCTTATCGATTTGGATCATCGAGACAAGGTGATAAAAGCGGCAACTAGGCAAATCAGCACAAATCAAGTTCAGGGATACAGAATTTCAAACGCATGGGCAACAGAACAACACATTTATTTTCACATGGAGACATCTGTTCCAATAATGAACTATACGTTAATTGAAACTGACAATCAACATAAGGCACTTTTGGAATTTGCTGACACTGTGCAGAAAGTTACAATTAAGATTGGTATTTCTGCTGTCGATCAACAAGGTGCATACACCAATTTAACTGAAGAGATTAACCACTGGGATTTCAATAAGGTTCTTGCCGAAACAACCAAAAACTGGAATAATGAACTTGGAAAAATAACCATAGAAACAAATAATAAAACAACTTTAATCAACTTCTACACCGCATTATATCACAGTTTTTTAAGCCCAAATATATTTTCTGATAGAGATGGCCGATATCGGGGACGTGATCACCAGATCTATCAACTAACAGATAAAGAACTTCAGTATTCCGTTTTTTCGCTTTGGGACACCTATCGTGCAACACATCCACTCTTTACTGTTGTACAGCAAAAAAGAACAACTGACTTTTTAGAGACCTTTTTACGGCAATATAACGAAGGTGGTGATTTACCAGTATGGGAATTGGCTGCAAATGAAACCGAGTGTATGATTGGGTACCACAGTGTTTCCGTTATTTCTGACGCCTTCACCAAAGGTATTGTGGACATAGATAGCACTAAATTCCTCGATGCAATGGTTAAAACATCGAATTTTAACGAATATGCGAAACAGTCTTTTGCAAAAAACGGGTTCATCGCGAGCAGTGAGGAACCAGAATCGGTGTCAAAAACACTAGAATACGCTTACGACGACTTTTGTATTGCTCAATTTGCAAAAAAAGCGGGTAAACAGGCTATTCATGATGAGTACTTGAAAAGAAGCATGAACTTCATCAATTCCTTTGATCCTTCAACATCCTTTATGCGTGCCAGAAGAAACGGTCAATGGTTTTCTCCTTTTGATCCTACGGAAGTTAATTTCAACTATACTGAAGCCAATAGCTGGCAGTATTCATTATACGCCCCTCATGCAGTTGGTGTGTTAACGCAGCTTTTAGGTGGAAAAGATTCATTGGAAAATTGGTTAGACAACTTATTTTCAACAAAAAGTGAACTTTCTGGTCGTCACCAAGTGGATATTACAGGACTAATAGGTCAGTATGCACATGGGAACGAACCGTCTCACCACATGGCATATTTATACAATTACACCAACTCATCTTTCAAAACACAAGCAACAGTTGATCGAATATTGAACGAAATGTACACTCCTCAACCGGATGGACTTTCAGGAAACGAAGATTGTGGTCAAATGTCGTCTTGGTATGTGTTAAGTGCACTTGGTATTTATCAAATTGCACCAAGCTCGCCTATTTTCGATATTGGAAGACCGTTAATAGATAAAGCTTTAATTAAACTTGAAAATGGTAAAACTCTGACATTTAATACCTTAAACAATTCTAAAGAAAATAAATATGTGCAATCCGTCTGGATAAACAATCAAGAGATCTTCCGTAACTACTTGACATTTGAAGAACTGAACGCTGGTGGAACAATTGAGTTTAGAATGGGGAATTCACCTTCCTTGAGTAAGGACAATTTCGTTTCAACTCCTACATTAGAATCAGTTCCGTCAGCATTTGTGCCGTGCCCTTATTTCGAGCAAACAGAAGCTACTTTTGATTCAGAATTTACTGTTTCCTTAAACTTTCCAAAGCGTTATGATAAGTCACACACTCATGAAATACAGTACTCTTACGATAGCGTCAAATGGATAGCTTACAAAAAACCGATTCGACTGGATCGAACGACAACCCTATTTGCACGTGTCAAGAAAAACAGCTCTTCATCGACTTATTATAGTCCTGTTATCTCAAATCAATTTACAAAACGTGACAAGTCAATTTCAATCGAATTGAACTCAATCTATGCCAATCAATATGCAGCAGGTGGTCAAACAACGTTAATTGATGGCATAAGAGGTGGCAAGGAATTTCGAACTGGCGACTGGCAAGGCTATTGGGCACAAGATTTAAACGCACTTGTTAAATTCGAACAGGGTAAAAAAGTAAGTGAAATAGGTTTGTCTTGTATTCAGGATACGAAATCGTGGATATTTTTTCCTTCAGAACTCATCATAGAAGTTTCTAAAGACGGAAGTTTGTTTGAATCCATTGGTAAAATCGACATCAATACCCTAAACCAATCATTTTCATCGCCAAGTACATCTGAATTCACCATTAAATTAGATCAACCGATAGAAGTTAAAAAGATAAGGATTTCTGCTAAAAACTTCGGAAAATGTCCTGAATGGCATCTAGGTAGTGGAAACGACACTTGGTTATTTGTGGATGAAATTATATTCCGATGACATTATTTATGGCTTAGTTCTTCACATTCGCTTAAAGTTTGGTAAATTAGGCCTTCAATTTTCAATTAAAAAATATAACAATGAAAAGACTGGTATTATCCTTTTTTGCCTTTTTCTTCATGCTCGGTTCAATCGTGCGTGCTGATGAAGGGATGTGGTTCCTAATGTTTATTGAACGGCTAAATCAGCGTGATATGCAAAAAATGGGACTTCAACTCACAGCTGAAGAAATTTATTCAATCAATAATCATTCATTAAAAGACGCTATTGTCCAGTTCAATGGGGGTTGTACAGCAGAGTTAATTTCAAAAGATGGGTTGATCTTAACAAATCACCATTGTGGTTACGATGCAATTGCAGAATTATCCACACCAGAGGCAAATTACTTGAAAAATGGGTATTGGGCTGGCAATAAAAAGGAAGAATTAAAGCCTAAAAGTCTTTACGTTCGATTCTTTGTCCGAATGGATGATGTCTCCAAGCGCATTTTATCCAAAGTCAATGCGTCAATGTCTGAATTAGATCGCGAAAAAGCAATCAATCAAGAAATTGCAGTCATTGAAAAAGAAAACAACGAAGGAGGAAAATATACGGTATCCGTGCGTTCATTTTTCCAAGGTAATGAATATTACTATTTTGTTTATCAAGATTTTAAAGATGTACGCTTAGTTGGAACTCCTCCAGAAAGCATTGGGAAATTCGGTGGTGATACCGATAACTGGGAATGGCCTCGTCATACTGGTGACTTTTCAATGTTTAGGGTTTATGGAGATAAAAATGGAAATCCAGCGGAGTATTCAGCTGATAACCTACCACTCCAACCTAAACAGCATTTAAAAGTGAACATTGGAGGTGTGAAAGAGAATGATTTCGCCATGATTTTAGGTTATCCTGGCCGTACAAACAGATGGATGCCAGCCGGTGGTATTGAACAAAATGTCAAGTTCGCTTATCCAGCTTGGGTAGAAGGTTCAAAAACCGGAATGGACGAAATGAAAAAATACATGGAAAAAGACGAAGCAGTGAATCTGATTTATGCTTCGAAATATGCAGGTGTTGCCAATTATTGGAAGAATAGACAAGGAATGATCGATGCGTTGACTAAATTCCAAACTGCACAAGCAAAAGCTGCTCAAGAGGCTAAATTCGACAAGTGGGCCAACAAACCTGAAAATAAAGCGAAATACGGAACGGTTATTTCCACAATAAACAACTACTATCGTTTAACAAATGAAAAGTCTCGTCACGATAATTACTTGCAACAACTTTTGAGAACATCAGCCTATGGAACAATTTCTCGCTCTTTAGCGAAACAATTGACCGCTTATGCCAATGCAGATGCTGCAACACGCGAAAAAATGCGCCCAGGATTGGAGGAGATGATCGAAGCCTTTTCAAGCGAACAACATTTATCAGCAGAAAAAGATATACTTGCAGCTCAACTCAAATTGTATGGCTCAAAATCTACAGGGTACAACGTTGCGTCAGTTGTAACGAACATAAAAGGTGAAGTGAAAGATTATGTTGAATCTTTATTTACATTGAGTTTGTTTACATCCAAAGAAAAAATGATGGCTTTCTTGGATCTTCCAAGTGAAGGATTGGTTACAAATGATCCGATGTTTATATTATCGAACGAATTACTCAATCATTTGCAATCAAAATCAGATGAAATTACCAAGGCACAAAACGATTTTAGCGCATCTTTTAGGCTACTAGTAGAAGGACTGCGTGAATCCAAACTTGCTCCAATAAAATACCCTGATGCAAACTCTACTCTTCGCTTAACTTACGGGAAAGTACGTTCTTTACCAGCCGATAAACGTAACGATGCAAAAGTGAATTTCTACACCACGATGGATGGATTAGTTAAGAAGTACAAAGCTGGAGATTCAGAATTCGACTTACCAGCAAGAATCTTGGAAATGCATAAAAATAAAGACTATGGTCAGTATGTTGATAAGAATGGATTTATGCCTGTTTGCTTTTTATCAGACAATGACATCACTGGTGGAAATTCAGGCTCACCAGTCTTAAACGGAAAAGGTGAACTTATCGGCTTAGCATTTGACGGTAATATTGAAGCTATGGCTGGCGATGTTATTTTTGACAAAAACCTGCAGCGTACAATTAATGTCGACATTCGATATGTATTGTGGTTGATTGAAAAATTCTCCGGTGCAAAACACATTGTCGACGAAATGGACATAATCAAATAAAGAAATCCTTTCAATTTTCAATCCCACCAATCGGTGGGATTTTTTTTTATCATAACAATTTAATCATCTTATCTAAATAATTGAATAAAGTCTATTCCGGTAATTTGTAGGGTAATATTTTTCTTATGATACAACTGGAAACAATGGATATTAAAAAAGAAATGATAGCTTGTTTAGAATTGGGAAATATGCACGGCGAACAAGGCGATGAAGATACTGCACTTGATTATTACGTAAAAGGTCTTCAATTATCAAGAGAACTTAATGATAGTTCAAGAACAAAACAATTCTCCAATCTTATTCTTACCTATATTTAATCGAGTATCACGATTGACAGAAAGTCACAAAAAAAGGGGCTCTAATGAGCCCCTTTTTAAATTAAATAGTTCACTTATTAATTACCGTTTGCTTTAAAGAAAGCAGCCGCTTGTTTATCTGCTGGATCCAATTCTTTTACAACATTCCAATATTCCTTTGCTTTCGCAATGTCTTTTTCAATTGAATTTATGTAGTAATCACCTAGGTATTTGCATGCCTCCATAACCATTGCTTTATTCGGTCCAACAGCACGTTCTTCAGGTTTAACCAATTTGTAAAGCTCTTCCAAGTATGGTTTTGCCAACCATTTCTCCTTAGTTGGATCAAGAGGATAGCTTGAACGTGCTCTCCATAAATACGCTGGAGCATATGTAGGAGACAATTCAGCAAGTTTAGCAAATGCGCTATCAGCACTCATATAATCCTTCGGCCCAAAGAAATACGCACGACCAAGTTCGAAGTATTCAGTTGCAGTCAACCCTTGTGCAGATTTCTTAAGAGAATAGGCCGCGATTACTTTATCATACTTCTTTAATTTCATGTACAATCTTCCGATATCTCCAGCTAATTCTTTTGCAGCATCCGCATCAAGAGAAGAGGCTTTTTCAAGTTCAACAATTGCTAAAGAGTCTTGGTTGTTTTTGGAGTAGAGTAATCCTCGGTACTTGTAATCCATAAAGATGATTTTTTCTTGTGGCACAAGTGAGAAGAAACGATCACTTGCCTGAAGTCCCTTTTGAATTAGGACAGCATCACTTTGCGCACAATCGACCGCTGAATAACTGATCATTCGTTCCATGTAAAAATTATTGAACCCTTGACTTTGAAGGTTTTCAATTTCAGGAATCACCTCACAGTATTGTTTACCATTGAACAAAGCCGTCACGAATCGGTACCTTGCCTCTTGGCTATTGTTCAACTCCAAGTATTTTTTCCAGTTTTCGATTGCCTTAGCCGATTGTTTGAAAATCATATTTAACTCAGCATTTTCACGATATGCAGGTGCATAAGTTGCATCTATGTCTTTCGCTTGCTGATAGTATTTATTGGCTTCCTCAAAGTTCTGAGCTCTTTGATAAAGTTTTGCTACACGTACGATACCTCTAGGAGATTTAGGGTTAATCTCTAACACTTTGTTGTAAGACTTTATCGCTGGACTTCCGTTTTGCGGAGTTTTTTCAAGCAAGGCGTCTCCTAATAACAAATGACCATCTTCATTCTTCGGATCAAGTTTAACTGCTGTTTCAAGAAGCAAGATAGCTTCATCTAAGTTTTGCTTTTCAGCATCAATATAGGTTTCGGCAATTGCCCTCAATACCTCGGCATTTTTATTCTTCGTAGAAGTTGCCGCTTTTAAAAACTCTTGTTTACCAGAATCTGTTTGACCTTTTACCCAAAGCGCCTTACCTTTTGCAACTAAAGACATAGGATTTGTAGGATCAACAGAACACGCCTTTTCCCACAACAAAAGTGCAGAATCAAGGTAAACTTTATCATTTTTTGACATCAATCCACGCTCAAAGTACAATTCTCCGAAATAAAAATAATTTGTTCCGTTTGTGGATTCCTGTTTTGCGAGGTTTGAAAAATCAATGACCGCGTCTGAAAATCGTTCATTATCCGTTTTGTAGATCGCATCTTTTAGTGTCTGTGCTGACAAGAGTTGGCTAACAGCAACAGCACATGCGAAAATCACATACTTTTTCATGGTTCTTTGTTTGAAATCTGAATTACAATAGTCTTGCCAAAAATACATAATATAAAGCGAAGTTGGCCTTATTCTGTAGTCATTTGAATAAGTCGAATAGGCGCATTTGCTGGCACCAAGGCTGACTTCTGAACAATTAATTGGCCCTTTTCACCAATCATAAATAACACAAAACCAGTATGAAGACCTGATCTTTTTGCTTTATTTATCATGTAAATTGGTCGAGCAAGAGGATACTCTTTGGTGTAAATAAATCCAGCGTAAGGCTTAAAGAAACCTTCACCATTGGAAACTGACATAACTTTTATACCATTTACGAAGTCTAGCGTATTGAAATCATCTTGATCACTTATCCAATTCAAACCGATTACACCCAATGCATTTTTATGCTTTTTAACGTAATTAATAACCTCCGAATTTGATTTCACTGCAAAGACATTAATAGGCAGTTGCTTTTGCTTCACTAAATTCATCAAAAAATTAAAATTAGCTGAGTTTTCCTGATCAAATACAACATTAATCGGTGATTTTGAAGATGTCCAGGTTGACTTTTCTCCTTTAAGGATACGTTTAAGTTCGTCCACGGTAATGGTTGTGTCTAGATTTTCAGGATGGACAATTAATGCTACACCGTCCTGAGCCACTTTATCTGTCCTTACTTCAACTTGTTGTTGTTTTAGGCGTTTAATTTCATCTGGGGTAAACTCTCTTGAAACG
>JBILNH010000129.1:0-6985 GCA_044375095.1 Crocinitomicaceae bacterium | reverse complement strand
ATGTTGGATGGTAATGACAAGTAGCAGGAAAAATAGGTGAAATGATCATTTGATAGATTCTCACGGGAAGGATTATCAACCAATTAAATAAAAACAGCACCTTTCGCATACCCAAATGTACCCATTTTACCAGTGAATGACTTATAAAAAAACAGACCTCAAATTGATCCTATTTTTAAAAGATTAGTTAAATTCAACGTATATCCCCGAATCATGCGTCTATTCTCCATCTTCACGTTTACTCTTTTAACATTCATCACTTTCGCTCAACCAGCAGTATGGACTGATGAAATGATCGAAATTCATGAAGACGAGGATATCCATACGTTTATACATGGCGAACAACTCTACATTCAAGATTGGCACAAACTTGCACAGCCGCTTTTTTGGAAGAAAATAATGCGTTTATCTCCAGACTCTGTTCTTATCAATATTGCAGCAGACAGAACAGTCCTCTCAAAAATGAGTTACGCAGATTGGCACCGGCAAACAGAAGCTCAAAAAGCAGCTATGAAAGAGAGTCTTAGACTCATTAATGGTCTAAGTCCAACAACACAAATCAACGTGACGACCGGAAAAAGTGATTTTTATCGGTTTGATGTAGTATATGAGAGTCTATCAGCAGGTGTAAAAGCCTTTGAGAAATACGGCGTTGATCCATGGTACGCGCAATCTATTCTGCTCATTGAAAGTCCTGGTCAACTCAAAAAATCAAGTGTTGGTGCGTATGGCCCTTTTCAGTTAATGCCATCAGTTGCCAAAGCACAAGGTTTAACAGTCAATTCGACCATAGATGAACGCGCTGATTTTGATCGTTCTGCCTATGCTGCAGCGCGACTTTTAAAGCGGTCCTGTATTCCCTCTGCGCGCAGAATTGCTCAAGACAACGGTTTAATTTTTAACGAAAATGAGTTGTGGTTTCGGTTATTGGTTTTGCATGTATACCATGCCGGAGCAATGAATGTCGCTGCGGCTGTGAAAAAAATAAATCCTACCGAAGGAGGAAAACTACTTATCGCACAGTTGTGGCAAACCACTGCAGCCGGATTTGGGAATAACTCTCAAAATTACTCTCAACTTGCACTTGCAGCACATTTAATTTTGCATGAAATGATCCACAACAGGTGTGACGAACTCTATTGGTGCTCAGCAAATTTCTAATCTGGTAGAAATTTTATTGAAAGTGAGTTGACACAATGTCGGGTATTTTTAGAAGTGAAACGTTCTCCAAAAAACATATGACCAAGATGACCATCGCAATTCGAACAAACAATTTCTGTTCGTCTGCCATCGGCATCTAAGATTTGTTTAACATTTCTATCAACCTGATCATCAAATGAGGGCCAGCCACAACCGGAATCAAATTTATCGGAAGATCGATAAAGTGGTGACTCACATCGTTTACAGACAAATAAACCAGCAATTTTCAAATTATTATACTCACCAGTAAATGGTAATTCTGTGCCTTTATTTACAATAATCCGCGACTCTTCAGGAGTCAACGCATTCCATTCTTCTTTTGATTTCATATGATTTAAAACAGAGAAAAAACAATAAAGTTCAGTGACTTATTGAACAAATCCTCACTCTATCCTCTTCCTATGATTACCTTTGTATATGCACATGATTGAACCGTTTTATGGGTGGCGAAATTATTACATCGCGAGTGAAGATCCGCTTTCACCATTTGCAGATCGGCAATACAGTGAATTTCAATTTGAGCATACCGTTTACAACTATTACATTCATCCGCAATGGGATACAATTGGATCGCCCACACTTTTCATTAAAATACTTTTTACCGAGTATGACGATGGGTATGCAATTATCGAACTGATCGGCGAATGGAATGACGCTATTGAAAACGACATCATGACGTTAAAGCGTGATATCATTGAACCCCTGATTGAGGAAGGAATTAATAAATTTATCCTAATTGGTGAAAATGTATTAAACTTTCATTACTCCGACGATTGTTATTACGAAGAATGGTTTGATGATGTAGAGGATGGTTGGATTGCAATGGTCAATTTTCACGATCATGTTATCGCCGAATTTGAACGTATACACATTGACCATTACTTTGTTATGGGTGGCGAATTAGAAGATATAGAATGGCGTACCTATCAACCGTTTCAATTTTTTAAGCGGGTAAACGATTTAGTTACTAAACGACTAGAATGAAAAGAGCCACCTCAATTGGGCAGCTCTTCAATGCTGAATTTTAATTATTCTTTTAGCGAACTATTATTCGAGCCGACATCGGTTTGTTCCCTAAAAAACAATTTACGAAATAAACACCTTCTTTGATGTACTCAGGAAGAACAACGAATTCTTTCGTAGCGCCTTCATTTACAGTTCCCAATTGATGCACGAATACAGAACGTCCATTTATATCTACCAAATTCAAGGCTAGCTCACCTGAGTTAAGTGAATTGAAACTGATCATCAACTGCCTGTTTAATGGATTGTAACCCGCCACAAAATTCAATTCTTTTTTTGAATCCTCAACTAAACCGGCAGTAGATCCAATAACATGTTGTGAAAGGTAAATCTGGTCCCCACTGTTTTGTCCATTATTATTTGCTTTGTTAGTCGCAACGTAGAACGTTACTGGTCCCACATCGGTTGACGGAGCAGTCCATGTCCAGCCCCAAAGAGCGGTTGTACTTGAATTACTTGTAGACGTGTGATTCGCATATTTCTTAGCCGTACCATTAACCGTTGTATTCAATCCATCGGTAAAATTACCTGCCATAGCATCAGAACCATCTAGTGCCGTTGCTTGAAAACCTTTCTTTGCAGGATTGGAAGCCATAGCCAATGCCACAGTGTAGGTTTGACCTGGTACATAGGAAGTTACGGGTGTAGCGCCATTCAATACAGTTAATATGTTCTCAGTTGCTCCGTTCAATGTTGAACCACCATGACAAGCTGTGCAATTTTGTTCTCCAGGAGCACCAGTTTTTCCAGGGGCAACACCACCACTGTTTTTATGGATATTTGTTCCAATATATGTAGCAAGGGTCGAATGTGTTGATTGCTGCATAGATAAAGCGCCTACTAGTAGTACACCGGATAGAATCAATAAATAGTTTTTAGTCATAGTTTAGAATTTAACGTTTAAAATTAATTATTTAGCTTTCCTTGTTGAATCCAACAATTGAATTGTTGGATAAGTGAATCATTTAATTGAGGGCCGTTCAAAGGCATAAGCTGTGTATTTCCTTTGATTGAATTTAAAATTGCAGTCGCATTTGCTGAGATATCTGAGTGATTCGTCAAAATCGGCGCCTGACTTTGGTGACACGAAATACAATACGTATCCATCATTGGCTGAATCTTACTCGCAAAAGAAATATCCTGATCACAATTGATGACTTCCGGTGCTTTATCTTTCTTGCAACCGAAAAGTACAATTGAACATAAAATCAATAAACTATTTACTGTTCTCATATTGAATAAAATGATTGGATTGAATACCACGTAAGCATAGGAATAAAGGCGAGAGGCATCAAAAATCCTTTGAAAAAATCTACCATTAGTTGGGCATCTTCTGTTGAAAACACTGGATCATTCATTAATAAAATAGAAAAAACGAGTACTATCGAAATAAGTATCAAAAAACCAGAGAATATAAACGATTTCCACTTTTTACTCATCTTTTTCCACATTTTTTCTGTAAACACGAAATGAACCAAAGATATACCAATAGACAATAACATGTAATAGGCTAGTAAGTTCAAAAACCAACCCGACCAACCTTTTCCATCTGAGAAATCTACAATCTTATTAAAATAAAAAAGGATGTAAAGTGAAGCGATTAAGCTCGCTAGTGAACCAATAAGTACTCCCTTAACGATTACACTATTTAATGTATTCATCATTTTTTTAGCACAGGTATTGAATAAGAAACATTCATGATGTTGGGAACAGCATCTGAAGGTTTACCCACTTTATAATCCATTCGATTAACAGGAAACGATCCAGAAAAAACCAAACCTGTTGATGATTTCACGACTTTCAGTGGTACTTTTTTATCCTTAGTTACACCTTTCATCGATAATTTCCCGAACACTATGAAATCATTTCCTTCTTTTTCAATTTTCGTGGACACAAACTCTATCGTTGGGTATTTAGCAGCACTAAACCATTCAGCTGTTTGCGCTTTTTTGTCTTTCATTCCATTTCCTGTTTTAATGGAGGAAACAGGAAAATTGAGGTCAAATTTGGAATTTTGCAAATCATCCTCATCAAATGAAATTGAACCTTTCACACTAAATTCACCAGTAGGATCTTTACTTTTAAATGCAATTGTATACCCTTCTTTAATTTTGTAATCATGAGAATTGTACACTACTGTCGAAGAAGACAATACGATGGTTATACCAACTAAAAGAATCATTAAATTTTTCATGACTTTCATTTTTTATCGTTCAAATTTTCGGCCTATGCAAAAACCTAACCTAAATTGTCCTTTTAACCAATCTTCATAAGTATATGGAATAAATTGTGTTTCACCGAATCCTTTAGAATTGGTAACATAGATGGTAAAATTATGTCCAAAAGTAATCCACTCAAAAGCTATTCCGAGTGCATTTGTGTTCGTTGATCGTATTGCATCATTATGTATTGGTTGGTAATATTCTAGCATGATCGCAAAAGTTGACGTAATCGCACACCTCAAAGCTCCACCTATGGCAAAAAGTGTATTGACATCATCAGCAGGAACATAATTGCGGTGCACAACCGTTGGGATAAGCGACAAACTCAATCGCTCTCCAAATTTTCGGGCAATATTTAACTGCGCAGCATAGGCAAAACGGTGTTGCCATTCGGGAAAATGAGACACTTCCGCTATGTCATCGCTGGCTTTCATGTATGAATATGTTGACATAGCTAATGCAGAAAGAGAAATCGGCATGCCTTTTTTCTTTTGGTGAAGAATACGGTATTTTGCAAAACCATCAATTAACGATCGATAGGGTGTTCCTGTTCCTTTGCTTCTACCCATACCCACCATTAATTTATCGGTAATTCCATATTCAAGTGCCAATCGTATATCTGATGAATTATCTAGACCAAACATATTTTGAACCCCACCAGCATCTCCTGCAATATCACCGAAACGGTGCTCAACCCTAAATTCGAGTACTCCTTTCCTTAAGTTTTCAACAGAATGGCCATTAATGATTCTTGTTGACTGAAAAGTTTCCATGACAAGATTAGTGTCCTCTTCAATTTCAGTATTTATTTCAACATCTTCCTGTGCAAAGCCAGGTAAAAAACGAACTAAAAGAGCAAGAATCAAAATGAATTTGAAGTGTTTATTTGCACATGTATTGTTTCGACTAATTATCATCTTTTTGGTTGGAATTTACAGCTAAAAATACGAATAAGATATGAGTGTTATTTCAATTAGAACAGATTAGATAGACATTTCATTGAAAAGACGTAGATTTAATATTGAAAGTTGTATGGTCTATCGAATAGGATAATAATACCAACGAAAAATGGAAAAAGACGAAATACGCGCTTTATACAAACAAAAAAGAAAAGCACTCTCGGAAGCGGAAATAAATGAGCTTTCAGAAGGAATTCGAAAATTGGTTCATACATCTATAGATCTTAATGGTAAAAGCTGTAGTATATTTCTTCCTATAAAAAAACAGAACGAGGTTAACACTTTCTTCATCATTGAAGACACAGGTTTGAGTAATACATGTTTTGCTGTTTCTAAAAGTGATTTTTTATCAGGAGAACTGAAGCATTTTATATATGAAGATCTAAATCAATTGCTGGAAAATGAATTTGGCATACCTGAACCGACGTATGGTGAAGCCATCTATGCTACCCAATTCGATGTTGTATTTGTGCCTTTATTAGCAATCGATCACTCTGGGCACAGGGTTGGTTACGGAAAAGGATTTTATGATCGTTTTCTTTCAACCTGTAGAACAGATTGTAAATTCATAGGTTTAACTCTTTTCGATGAATTTGTTGAAATTGATAACTTATCGAAATACGATATTCCTTTACATAAATGTATTACCCCAAAGAGAATTCTATCATTTGAGAAATAATCACCAAGGGAAATATCATTTATTAGCCATTTTTCTTATTCCATTGAATTTGGTGGTCGTTTTATTATCAGAGAGCATTGTATATACACTTATATCAATTCTTATCTCAATTCTTTTCATCTATTTTGTATTTAAAGATAAGTAAGCTACATTGCGAAATGATGCATAAATTACCATTCCTATATTTAATAAGTTGTTGGTATTTAACTTCTTCTGTATTTTTCAATGTGTATTTGGTTGAAACTGGATTTGGGGTGCGTATTTCATTTCAAGCCGATGGTGAGATACTTACTTATATGGCGTATCAAAAAACTTCTAACCAAAATCTGAATAAACGGATTATTACAAAAGATCAATTTATAAAATATGTATCAGGTTATTGGCCCAATCCCTTCAATAGGTTGAAAACTAATTTATTCGAAAAGTATAGTATACCCTGCGGATGTTTTAAAGATAGCCTATTTAAAACTGAATCACTTAACTGTGATGCACTTGATTCATTATGGAAAATTCGGTTCTCCAGTTATCCATTTCAGGGGTTTTCAGACGAAGGATGGAGTCAAAATTTTTATCGACCTTCAGATAAACAATTAGCATTTCTTCGAGATAGATATAAAATAAAAAGTCTTGATAGTGATTATTTTATTGATACTAATCTTTGGCAACTCTTGAAAGATGTACAAGACGAAGAATGGATTATAAATTATCGATCAATTTGGTAATACCAATTATTCCGACCTGAAATTACTCAAGCATAAAATTAGCCTGATTACAATCTGATGAACTCATTTCAAAATGTTTCTTTTCTGAAAGGACGTTTTTATAAAAGCGGCGTCCATGTGATGTCTGCCGTAAGGCAGGGACTTACTCTCCCATCAGCCGCGCCTGCCAGCCGATGATGG